>CAMUZL010000037.1 GCA_947165185.1 uncultured Selenomonadales bacterium | reverse complement strand
TAACTTGCGCGATAAACCAGTGATTGACGCCGCGAACTACCTGCGTGCCGACATATAAAAGCGGCAAATAATCCGCGCCGACAAGTTCATCAACCTTCGCCCATGCCGACGCCGCTTTTTGCGGCATTGAAGTTAAGCCCGTGAAATTTTCAAACTGAATTGCTCCCGTCATGACGTTTGCCCCCTTGAAAAATTTATCGCTCGGACGCGACGCGTTAAACCAGTCGCCCGAAATTTCTTCCGCCGAAATTGCAATGTCAATGTCAACGTCCGTGCCGAATGCTTTGTGAATCGCGTCAACTTTTTCAACTGCCTCCGGAACGCTATAAGCTTCTACCGTTGCTGTTGTTACCATTTTTCAATCCTCCGTTAAACTGCTGTATACCAACTTGCGATCGTCGTTGCCGAGCCTTCCGTGCTTGAATCAATGATGTATTTATAATCGCCGTCGTATTGTCTCGGCATAAATGTCGCCGTCAAATTTACCGTCGTGAATTCGGGGCTGTCCGTTTTTGTGTTAGCTTCCATAGAACTTTCGGCGCATTGCCCTTTGAGCAATTTGAAGTAACGTTTCGTAACGCCGTCTTCCTTCAAGAATTCGCCCATCAAGCAGATATATGGCGCAACGTCGGCGGCGTTATAGACAATTTTGCCGCTACTGTCGACCGTGTGCCCTAAAAGTGCCGCCGCGTCCTCCGTAGAAATATCTGCCATTTCAATTTCTAATGTGCCTTTCGAGAAAACCGTTGCCGTCGCCCAAAGACGATTGTCCGCAAAAATTTCGGCGGTATTGTTTTCCATTGTCTCACTAAGTCTAATTGCGCCCGGCAATTTTTTCGGCGTCCCGTATGTCACGCCTGTCGTATCGTCTTTGGTCAAAACTGCGTAATGAACATTTTCAAAACCTATCGTCGCCATTTCAACTTTCAACTCCTTTCACAAAATCGAAGATTATCATTGCCTTCCCGTCCTCGACAAAAGGCGTCGTCTGAACACGCGAAAAACCTAATCCCAACATGATTCTTTTGACACGCCCGCAGGCTTCGCGAAATTTTTCAAGCTCTGCTTTGGTGCAGTCTTGTTTCGTGATGACGTGAACACGAATTGTCACGCGGTGGGCAAGCTCGCGATTATCACCGTTTAAAATTGGCACGTCCGATATTGGCGAATAAACTACGGCGGGATATTTGAGCGTCGCCGGTGCCACGTAATGGAAAATCGACTTCGCGCCGCTCGGCAAGAGTTCAATCAATCGTTCGTCGTCGACAAGCGCAGAAAACATTTCTTCTTCAAGCTCGTAAGTTTCCATTGCTAACCGCTCCTTGCCGCCGCCTTTTGTATCGCGTTTGCAACGTTGTCCCAAATTTCTTGCCTGTGTGCCTCCAGCGCAGGATACATAAACGGTTTATTGATTTTCGGGCTGAATTCGACTGCCGCGCCGTAATAGAATCTTCCGGTCGGTGACTTCGGGCTTTCTACTGACGCATTTGCCGACAACCAATAAACTGTACCGTCTTTGTTCGATACCGCCTTAATTGAATCTCGTAACCTGCCTGTCCTGACGGGGCAACGACTTTTCGCGTCGGCAAGTACCACGTCGACGCCTTTTTTAAGTTCGGCTTTGGCGGCTTCTACAACGTGTTCGCCCATTTCGCGAAGTTCCGCGATTGTCTTCGCAACTGATCTGCCCGTCATGCGTCCTCGCGCAAAACCTACGTCTTTGTAATGGTTACGTCTGCCTCCCATCTTCAATCGCCTCCTCACAGTCCATAGCCGTGTAAACTTTCTGCCCGCCCAAATTAAAAGGCGGCGACAAAAGTTTTAACCTTCGTCTCCGCCACTCAATTTCATCGTCGGGCTTTATGTCTTCACGATAACGAATTGTCACGCGATAAGTAATTTTGTTTTCTCGTTCGGGCTGAGCGTCATTTTTTTTCGCGGTCAAAGCGTAAACCTGCGCCCAAACTCGACAACGTTCTTTTTCTTCGCATCGCAAAATGTTTCCGAATTCGTCGCGTTCGGTCTCAAAATATCGGACGCTGATTCTTTCCGATAAGTCGGCAATTTTTACTTTGCTCAAAATTCGTGCCTCCTTATCCCGAAAAGAATCGCTCGAAGTCGCAACGTCAATTCGTGCAGGTCTAAATCTTCGCGGTTTTGATAAAGCGTCCCCAACGTGTATAAAACTGCCGCCTTCGACACGTCGCCCGCCGCGAAAAATTCTTTAACTTCAAGTCTCGCAACGTCGCAACAAAGATTTATCGACGCATTGAGCAAACTCGTTATCGTCGCATCCTCGGCGTCCGTGTCCACGCGAAGATATTCTTTCGCCTCCGCCAGCGTAATCATTTTATCTGCAATGCACGAATTGCGCTGGTATCAACAAGAATTCCGTCAACGCGTTCTTTCATCAAAAAGCCGACCATGCCGTTGCCCGCGTAAAGTTCGCGAAGTTCTTGGAATGAGCGAACGCCTCTGTCGGCAATGTTGTAATAACTGAAGTCGCCAAAAGCTAAGGCGAAGTTGCCGCTTGTTCCTGCCGGCATGTAAGCACTTGTGTACACGGGGAATCCGACAAGGCGGTCACTTTCACCCGCAACAAAACTCGGAGTCCAAAGATAATTCTGCGTCGAATCTTTGAACTTGCGAATCTTCGCCATCGTCGCGTCATTGGTCAAAAAAACGGCGTCTTTCCTGTAAGGTCTCGGCAACTTATAGACAAGGTCTAAAATGTCGTCGGCTGAAATATCCGCGCCTTTGGTCGTGATGTAAGAATTCGCGTCGCCCGCTATCGTCGTCAAGAATCCGGTCGGTTGCCCCGTGCCCGTTCCATTGATAAAGGCGTCCTCTTCGGCGTTCGCTATAGCTCGTCCAAACTGGTCGATAATATAATTTTCCAGATTAAAGGCGTTGTCGTTCAAAAGCTCCTCCGTCACCAAAATTCCCACGTGAATTTTATGAGCGTCCAAAGAAACTTGCTTAAACGTGCCGTTGCCGAAAGTCATTGCGCCGCCCTCGGCAACCCATAACGCCGCCGGTTTTGTTGCCGCGATATTAATCTTGTGTTCGCCGCTCGTCGTGATGGACGTGCCCAAAGTCCTGATAACGTTTTCCTCCTGCAACGTGTCAATCAAGCGTGTATCCCATTCGTCGGGAATAAGATAGCCGCCTGAGGGATCTGTACTGCCAGAAAGGTCGTTACTGATACGCTTAAACTTCGACCGCAAAGCCGTTAAAGCCGCTTGCCGATATTCGTCGGTTGCTCTTATTGCTTTCACGTCGCTGATACTTTTGGCGTTCGTCGGCATATTCCACCCGCCGCCGAATGCGTTCGGGTTCTCCAAAATCGGCTTGCTTGCCGGCTGTGAAAGATAGTTGTCGACTTTGGCAATGCTTTCGTGACGTTTAATTTTTTTGCTGAGCGCAGTGACTTTCTGATTCATGCGATCGTAAGTCTCGGCGTCTTCTTCTGTAAGGTTACCTTCCTCGTCTTCGTGTTCATCGAGAAAACTGCGCATTTCTTCCACAAGCCGCGCAAGTTCGTCGTGCAGTTCTTCCAATGTCATGATTTCATCCTCCTTAATTCGTTTTCCAAAAGTTCAAGCCGTCTGCGTTTGCTCACAGCTTTAACAAGATTTTTAACGCCTGATTTTTTCTTTTCGGCTTCGCGTTGTGCTCTGAACGCCGTCGACAAAGAATTTGTAACCGCTCGTTGCGAAAAAATTCGGGCGGGCTGAATGTCTTGAGCTTCATTTTCAGCCCCGATTATTTTGTCGGCGAATCCCAATTCAACGGCTTTTTTCGCGTTTAACCATGCCGCCGCCGACATTAATTCTGAAATTTGCTCTCGCGGCAAATGTGTCTTTGTCTCGTAAGCCGTGATTATGCCTTCCTTGATTTCTGCCAACATTTGAATCGCGGCGTTGAATTCGCCGACATTTCCGAATGCCTCGGTTTCCGGATCGTGCAAAAACATTTGTCCCAACGGCGAAATTTCCACAACGTCGCCCGCCATTGCCACAATCGACGCCGCACTTGCCGCCAAATTAATCTTTACCGTGACTTTTCCTTGATAACTTCGCAACATTTCATATATTTCTGTCGCCGCGAAAACGTCTCCGCCCGGTGAATTTATCCAAACAACAATGTCGCCGTCGCCTGAGTTTAATTCTTCGCGAAATTGATTCGGCGTAATTACGTCATCAAACCACGTAATGGAGCTGATTTCCGCATCAAGTCTTAAAGTTCGCTCGCCCGTCGTCTCGTCACGAATAAAATTCCAAAACTTAAACGGTCGTGCGGTATTTTCCACTGATTCTTTTTCCGGTGCCCCGTGTTCTTTAAACCACGTGTTTATTAATTTATGCCACTCGCCTTTATTGGGGCGGTTTTCGTCTTCGTTTAATCGCTGAAAACATTCTTCCTTGGTCGCCTCGATAAAGATTTCTTCCGTGTCCAAACCTTCAACTTCGCTTTTGAGCTTGTCGGTTATCCACAAGCAAGTAATGTACAAATTTTCAATGCTGGGGCGCGATTGAACTGCCTCAATTATCGTCTTGCGCAAATCAATGACAAAGTTCGCCATTGGATGCCCGTCCGCCGATTGTCCTGTTTGATTTGTACACGCCATCAAAAGCTTGTCAAAATCCCAAATAAAATCATGTTCTCCTGCGTGTTCCTTGACGTAAGTTGACTTTCCGCTACATGGTGCGCCGTAAACTAATTTAACTTTCATTGCTCTCACCTCCCGCCGATAATTTTTGCGTTGAATCAATCGCCGCCGTCGTCACAACCACAATCACAATCTCCGCTGAAGTCACTGCTGTGACTGCCGCCGCAATGTCCGCCACTGCAACCAAACCACTCTTTGAAGATTTCATGCGGGATTTGATTAGCTCTGGTCTCATCGGCATTGTCGCTTGCAATTTTGTTTTTGCGATTTTTCTTATATCTCCGGTTGGCGCATTTGAACTTTTCAAGGTCGGATTTCGTCATTTTCATTGCCGCCTTTCTTCTGAGCGTATGCTGCGCCCGCGTCTTTAAGTTTGGCAAGATTGCCATTGCACAAATGCAAGTTGCCGCCTTCGGCGTCGGTCAACGGATTCATGTCCTCAAGCTCCCTGACTTCGTTGACTGAAATTATTCCGTTTTGTATTGCCGTCGAATATCCGCGCATCCTCGTTTCGTAATCTCCGCGAAGTAACCCGTCGACGTTGAACTTGACGAAAAATTTCCCTCGTTCGCTCGGCAAAAGCAGTGACTTGTTCAATGCCTGTTCCCAACGCACGATCCACGGCGTCAACGTGTACATGACAAATTCAAGCGACAACTGGGTTACGTTGCTGAAAGTCGCCCGCTCAAGGTCTGCCAGCATATGCGGCGGTACGCGGAATATCCTCGCGATTTCGGTCAACTGGAATTTTCGCGTGTCTAAAAACTGAGCATCGTCGGGCGGAATTGAAATTGTTTCATACTTTACGCCTTCTTCAAGCACTGCCGTCTTGCCGTGATTCACGCCGCTGAACGCCGACTGCCAACTGTCTCGTAACTTTTCGGGCTGTCTTATTGTGCCGGGGTGCATTAAAATTCCGCTCGGTCGTGCGTCGTTCTCGAAAAATTTCGCGCCGAATTCTTCACAAGCGATTGAAACGCCTATCGCGTTCCGTGCCATCGCTATCGGCGAAAATCCGATTACTCCGTTAAAGCCGAGCGCGGGAATGTGTAAAATGTCCCGTTTATGCAACTTAATTTGTCCCGTTTTCGTGACGTTCGGGTTCTCGCCCGCCGTCATTGTGTACCAATAGACGATTTCGCCCGTGTCGTCTCGTTCGACAGTCATGCGGTTTGGCTGTAACGGGTAGATGCTCAAAATTCGTCCCGCGTGGTCGCGAACGATTTGAGCGTAGGCGTTGCCCCATAAAAGCAAATGCGCCATTGAACTTTCCCGAAAATTAAAGCTCGTCATTTCGGAATTCGGCGCGTCGTGCAAAAGATAATACAGCGGGTGATTCGGCACGCGTTCTTTGCCTCCGCCGTCTCGATAAGCGTAGACGTGCAAAGGCAAGCTCGCTATTGATTCGGCGAGTATCCTCACGCAAGCATAGACTGCCGAATTTTGCATTGCGCTGATTTCGTTGACGTTCTTGCCGCTGATACTTTTGCCAAATAAAAACGGAGCCGAATACTGATAAAAATCCGTCGGCTCCCGTGCGTGAAATAGTCCCTTTATCCAATCGAAAATTTTCATGTTCTTAACTCCGTCCATTGTCGCACAATTTCATAAAGCGCATTTCCAAAGTGATTCGTATTACCAAAAGTCTCTGTCGGTTCGCCGACTTGATTAATCGCTTGCCGAATCAACTTCGATTGTTCTTTGTGCAACAAACAACTTATCTGAAATTCTTCCCGCTCGGCGTTGGTCTTCGTCGTCAACGAAAAATCTTCGCCAAAATTGTCGGGGGAAATGTCGACGCCTTCAATCGCGCTCATGTCAAAGCCGAAACTTTTCATGTCAAAATCGGTCAAGGTCGCAAGTTCGGCATTTAAATCGTCGACTGCCCATGTCGCAAGTTCGCCCGTCTTGTTGTCGACGATCCGAAAAGCTTTGATTTGTTCTTCGCTCAAGTCGTCGGCAATAACGCACGGAACTTTTTCAAGCCCCAACTGCTGAGCCGCTTTAAATCTCGTGTGCCCGCAAATAATGACGCCGCTCGAATCAATCACTATCGGATTTCTAAAACCGAATTCGGAAATTGACTTTGCAACCGCGTCGACTGCTTTATCGTTAAATCGCGGATTATTTTCATACGGGATTAATTCTGCCGTCGGCTTTTCGACGATTTTCAAGTTGCCGCCTCCAATCAAAAAAGCGATTGAGCTTTTGCCGCAATCGCGTCATCTATTCGTTTTCGGGCTATGTCGAAAAATTTCTGTTCGAGTTCAAAGCCGATAAAATTTCTGCCGGTATTGATAGCCGCCACGCCCGTTGAGCCGCTCCCCATCGTTGCATCAAGCACGGTCTCGCCTTCGTCGGTGTAAGTCCGAATCAGATATTCGAGCAGATCTGTCGGCTTTTGTGACGGATGAAGTTTTTTTACGTCGTGCGGAACTTTGAAGTTCAAAACATCGGTAGGGTAACCCGTCTGTTCCTGAATGTAATAATCAATGTGCGAAGATCGTTTGCCGAGAGTGTTTCCAAAAGCTTTTTTGCGATTATGACGTTCCCATTTTGAACCGCGCCCGCCTTCGCGAAGTTGTGACGGTTGATTGGAGTAATCTTTATCTTTAACGATTACGCACGGCACGACACCTTGCGGGTTGTACTTCATGCGGCGTTTTGTAACTGTCGGGTGAGTAATTGCGCCGTCGCTGAACACGAGGATTTCTTCAACTTTGCGCATGGGCGCGTTCTTCGCTTGCACGAACATTGTCGGTGCGTTCTTTACCCAAATCCATTTGTATTTGAACTGCTCAAAATTCGACGCAACAAGCTTGAAAGTAAATTTTCCACTGGCGAACATTACGGCTGAACATTGCGGCTTAAGAATTCTGCGAAATTGTTCCCACATTGCGGGCAAGTCAATCGGCGTTAAATCCCATTTGCACGCCGTCAAGTTGTAAGGGAGGTCTGTGATGATACAGTCAACGGAGTTATCCGCAAGGCGTTTCATGCCGACAATACAGTCTTCGTTAAAAATTTCGTAGCTCATATAAAAATTAATCCTCGTGAATCGTAGACGCTCTCGGTCGGCGACGCGCCACAACGAATAGCCCTGTCAAGTGCCATTACCAAAGCAACCGCGCCATCTACTTTTTCGGTAGATTTTGCCTTATCGATTTTTATATAATCGTCAGAATCGCGCCTGACGATTATATTGTCGATATTCCAGCGTAATACCGCGTGCCCGTTATGGGCTATTTTTTTTTCAAGTACAAGTTTTTCAAATTCCTTGGTCGGTGCTGACATTGACGAAAAACCTTGCCCGAACTGTACCATAGTAAAGCCGTATTCATCTTCGAGCCTCTGTGACAACTGCGTTGCGTTCCATTTGTCAAAGGCTATCTCGCGGATATTGAATCGCTCGCCTAACTCGGCGATAAATTCTTCAATCGCTCCGTAGTGGACAACGTTGCCTTCCGTCACGTTCAAAAAGCCGCCGCGTTCCCAAATGTCATACGGAACATGGTCGCGCTTGCTCCTGAGTTCGATTGTTTCTTCCGGCAACCAGAAATAAGGCAACACGAAAAATTTATCGTCGTCGGTTTCGGGCGGGAAAATCAAAACAAATGCCGTCAAGTCGGTCGTCGACGATAAATCAAGTCCACCGTAACAAATTCGTCCTTCAAGGTCTTTTTCGGTAAAGTCAACTTTACACTCATCCCAACGCCTAACCGATAGCCATCTCGTCTCTTGTTTAACCCACTGATTCAATCTAAGTTGTCGAAAAGAATTCTCCTCCGCAGGATTATTTTTCGCTGATTCGCACGCCGATTTGACTTTCTCAATGTCAATCGTTACGCCGAGCGAAGGATTTACTTTTCGCCAAACGGCGGGGCTTGTCCAGTCGTCTTCCTGCGCGGCTCCGAATATGCACGGATAAAAAGTGGCGTCGTGCTTGCGCCCCTCGATTATGTCTAAAGCTTTTTGGTGTTGCTCGTAGCAGATTGAATTCGTGTCACTGCCTGCCGTCGTGATGAGAAAATATAACGGCTGAGTTCGTGCATCGCCGCTTCCTTTTGTCATTACGTCGAAAAGTCGCCTGTCCGGTTGCGCGTGAAGTTCGTCGAAAACTACGCCCGAAATGTTAAAACCATGTTTTGTGAACGCTTCCGCGCTCAAAACTTGATAAATGCTGTTCGTCGGTTTGTAGACTATCCTTTTCGTTGCCGACAAAATTTTGCAACGTTTAGCCAACGCCGGACACATGCGAATCATGTCGGCGGCAACGTTGAAAACTATCGACGCTTGCTGGCGGTCGGCGGCGCAACCGTAAACCTCGGCGCGTTCTTCACCATCACCACAAAGCAAAAGCAGTGCAACGGCGGCGGCTAATTCTGATTTTCCGTTCTTTTTTGGAATTTCGATATATGCGGTGTTGAATTGTCGATAGCCGTTTGCCTTTATCGTCCCGAAAAGGTCTCGAATAACTTGCTCTTGCCACGGCATAAGCTCAAACGGCTTGCCTGACCAAATGCCTTTTGTGTGCGTCAAGCATTGAATAAATTCAACTGCAAAATCCGCTTTGGCTTTATCGTAATGAGACGTTCGCGCCATAAATTTTGTCGGTTTGTACTTCAACTTTCGGGTTGCCACGGCTTTACCTCGTCGAAATTTCGTTCAAAACTTTTTATCTCGTCAAAAAAATCTTTGTAGAATTTCGCAAGCTCGCTATTTACGGTGATAATCATTTCTTCGACGCGTGGATTAGTGTTGATGTTCGCTGATCCTGCGATAGCGCAATCAAACCGCTCGCCGAATATCGCGATAACTTTCGCGTGCGTCCGAAAAATGACAAGTCGCCCGCCGGATTCGCGACAAAGGTTAATAAGTTCACGTCTTTCAATGGCTCGTCCTTGAGACAAAAACATTTCACCGACATAAACGTCCAGTCTGCCGATATATCCGCGGTTTACCCAATGACGCAATTCCCTAACGTCCTCTGCGGCAAGGCTCCACGTCGCCACTAAAGCATATCGGATTTTCTGTTGCTTGACGGCGGCGCGAAGGTAAGTTAATCCGTCCACGTCTCCTGTCGAAATGCAGTGATATGAAACGTTCGGTTCCCAATGCCACGGCAATTCTTTTTCCAACGCGATTTCTGATTGAATTCTTCGCATTTTGTGCCCCGTCATGTTCGCCAAAACGCGCAAGCTGACTTCGGTATCAAGCTCCACGCCGTTTTCAAACATTGTCGGGGCAACCTCAGCAAAGTCCATTGTAAAATCTGATAGCTTATTTTTGCCCGCCATTTACTTCACTCGCCTTAACAACATGTCCATTGCTTCACTTTGTGATGTTACTCCGATTTGTCCTTTTGCGTTATTTTCTTTAACAATCGAATAAATCTGATACCAAAGCTGACTTGCCTGTTTAAGATAATCGATACCTATCTTGACGAACGGGCTTTGGGTCGGTTCGCCTGTCGTGGGATGTTTAGCCAGCAATCCGAATTGACTTAAAATATTTTCGCATTGAATATTTCGTGCCATTGCCATCGAATAATTTTCTACAAGCTGTTTCGTGACCAATCCAGCACAGCCGACAGATTTTAACCAACGATAAGTTTCTTGATAAATTTGTTCTGAACATAATTTTATTCCGCCTTTTTGCTCGGCAAGTAGATAATCTTTCGGCGGTGGCGGTGTAAAATCTTCAAAGGGGGCGTTATCATTTATTTCAAGCTCCGAAACTCGTCTGTCGAGTTGCCCGTCCAAAAATTTTTCTTCGACAGACTTACTTTTTCTGCCGGCACCGATTCTAACGCCTCCCCTATTAGTTCCGTCTTTTGCCATTTTGTCTAAATCCCCCTTATGAATTCCAAAAAATATGCGTGAAGTCTAAGCGCGGTCGTTAGGAGCGAAAATTTCAGAAATTTACCTACCCCCTACCCCCTCGAAAGATTTTCGGTCGTCAAGGTAATTCGGGAATGGCACGATTTACAAAGCGGCATAAGATTACTTTCGTCATTGGTGCCTCCGTCGCTCAAAGGTTTAATGTGATGTACCTCGGTTGCGGTCGTGTATCTGCCTTCAAGCTTGCATTGTTCGCAGAGCGGATGAGCGTTTAAAAACCGTGCCCGTAACTTGCGCCATTGATAACCGTAACGTTTATTGTGTTCGGGCGAACGAATAAATTTATCGTAGTGGCGGGTTTGAAGTTTTTCGTGTTCTTCGCAATATCCGCTCGACGAATCAGTTAGTTTCGGGCAGTTTTTGTATCGGCAAGGTCTTTTTGCTTTTCTCGGCATTGTTGTTACTCCAAAGTAAAAGTTAATCCGCAATGCGGGCAGGTGACTTGCTCGGTTGAGGATTTTGTTTTTCGTTGTGATCGCGGTTTCTTTTCGGCAGTCTGATTTTCTTTGGAAGTTAGATTGTCGATAGCTTTCAAGTCTGTCGCCAGATTTTTTAAAACTTCCGCGCCGTAACCCGGAATATCAATGTCTCCGCTCAATTCGCGCAGGGTCTCTTCAAAAGCAAAATCATTGTCTTCGCCGAGCTGAAAAATTTTGTTGTCAGCAAGCATAAGTTTTTTCTTTTCTGCTTCGGATAATCCCGTGACAATATGACAAGCGGCGGTCGTTGCTCCCATTTTGCGAAGTGCCGACAAAAGTCCGTTGCCTGCCAAAACAACATTGTTTTCATCGATAACAAGCGGTCTAATTTGTCCGAACATTTCAAGCGAACGAATATATTCGCGAAGTTGCCGTTCGCTGTGCAGTCTGGTATTGCCTTCCTTGTGTTTTAGGTCGGCAATATTTTTAGTGACAACAAACAAGTCAATCACTCCCGCATAACATGACGCGCCGCAACGGAAATTTTTTCTCCTCGATACATGCCCGCGTTTAATTTGTCTATCCGTGAAAAAGGTATTTCCGGCACGGTCAATTTCGCCCGCGCAGATTTATCAATGAAGTAAATGTATCTGAGCTGATACCCGTCCAAAATTTTCGCGCCCGTCGCCTCAAGATATTTTTTAAAGCTGTAAGTCCCGCCCGAAATTTCGCAATAAGTTTTTCCGCCGAGTTCCGGTCGCGGGATATTTGCTGTCGTCGCCAAAGTAACTTTATGAATTATTTTGTCGTCGGGAAGAATCGCAAGTGTTGAATTCTTTTTGATACCGGTCAAGACAAAATTGGCGGCTCGGTAGATAGTTCCGTCTCCGCATTGGCAACCGTCGGCAAAACTGATTATCCATTTGACATGCGGCGCATTTTTCTTGATTAGCCGAATACTTTTCGCTATGCAAAAACTTTCGCTGTTGCGCGGCAGATATTCATCGAACGCCATGCGATTGAGTTCTAAAAATTCGCTCCAATCTGTATCGGCAACAAGTCCGATAATTTTGCTTTTATCCATACTTGTTCCGTATGAAATGACGCCGTGAAGTTTTCCGTCAAGAAAAGCTCCGAAATGAATTTTGCTGTTGTTGACGACCTTACCGCTGTAATGATGAGCTTTGACAAAAGGTGTTGCAATTTGTGACGGAATGACTTTTAGGATAATTTCTTTTGCTCTGCCCACTGTCTTACAACCTCGTAGATCGCATTTGCTTTTTTGTTCGGATTGCCAAATGTCTCGTGAATTTCGTCGTCGACTGCTGCCATTGCATCTTCGACGATTTTTATTTGCTCACGGGCGAATACGAATGTGATTGATTCATAATCGGCGTCTCGTTTTGACGGAATTGGCTGAATATCAACTGCAACGTCGCTTGATTCATCCTGAGTTGACGCGGTGAAAGAAAATCCCTCGACAAGTTCTGACGCAAGTGAATTTAATTCCTCGCCTAACTTTTCAAAATCCCATGTGGCAAGTTCGGCGGTTTTATTGTCGACAAGGCGAAAAGCTTTAACTTGTTCCGGCGTCAAGTCGGTCGCCACAATGCAAGGAACTGATTCAAGTCGCAATTTCTTCGCGGCTTTGTATCTGGTATGTCCCGCGATTATTACGTTGTCGGCGTCAATGACAAGCGGAATTTTGAATCCGAATCGCTCAATGGATTTGATAACGGCGTCGACAGCTCTGTCGTTCCTGCGCGGATTTTTCTCGTAAGGTCTGAGTTCGTCAAGGCGAAAATTTTTCACGTCCATAATCATTTCTCCAAACGAAAAACCGCCCAAAGGCGGTTTCCGTATTTTGTCGATTTTATCTTATCAAAACTGTCTTAGTGGCGCAATGTGGATTTTGCTTGACTTTACTTCACTTTACTGGATTTTACTTCACTCCGCGAAAATTTTTCACGGCGCGGCGGTGAATCTTCCAAATGTTACTGACGCCCGTTTTCATCAACGCCGAAATTTGTTGCCACGAGAAAAAGCACAAGTAGCGATATTCCAGAATTGCCCGCTCGTTGGCGTTGGGGACAAGTTCGATTGCTGAGGAAATTTTTTTTGTGACTTCAATCAAGCGCGCAACTTCGTCGGCTAAATGCGTCATATGTTCTTGAATCTGAATGACGGCAGTTTCCACGCGTGATCTGAAAATATTGCTCCCGCCCGGCGCGTGTCGGATTATGGTTGTCGTCTGAGTAGCCAAAGCTTGAAGTGTGGTTATTTGCTCCAATCGGGCTTCGATTTCTTTGTGCGCAACAAATGCTTGCTGAAGAAATTCTTTTTGGGTCATGTCCTCGCCTCCGCCGCTTTTGTTGAAATTATATCATGCGGGCAATTTTCATGCACGAATTTTGTTGCCGAC
>CAMUZL010000036.1 GCA_947165185.1 uncultured Selenomonadales bacterium | reverse complement strand
TATCTTGACTGCGCGGCGGGAATCAGCGGCAACATGTTTTTGGGCGCGTGCCTGCAACTCGGCGTACCCGAAAATTTTTTGCGTGCCGAACTCGACAAACTCAAATTGCCGCGTGAATTCGATTTGGAAATTTCCGACGTGAGCAAGAACGGAATCGGCGCGATTTATGTCGACGTGAAGACGCCAAAAAATTTCGACTCGGAGGGCACAAATATCCGCAGACTTCACCGCGTCGAACACGCAAAAAATCACAGCCACAGAACTTTCGGCGACATAAAAAAAATTCTCGACACCTCGGAACTTTCCGCGCCCGTCAAAAATCGTGCGCTTGCGATTTTCGGCGTCATTGCGGCGGCTGAGGGCAAAGTTCACCAACGCCCCGCCGACGAAGTCACTTTTCACGAAGTCGGCGCGATTGATTCGATTGTCGATATTGTTGGTTGCGCGCTCTGTTTGGATTATTTGGACGTGGAAAAAATTTTCGTCTCGCGAATCAACACGGGCAACGGCTTCGTAAAATGTGCGCATGGTTTGATGCCCGTCCCCGCGCCCGCAACCGCCGAACTTTTGCAGAATTTCAAGACGTATCATTTCGGCGCGGAAAAAGAATTGACGACGCCGACCGGTGCCGCAATCGTCAACGCGCTCGCAGAATTCAGCGCGGATTTGCCCGACGACTTCACCAGCGAAAAAATCGGCTACGGCGCGGGAACTTGGGATTTGGACATTGCCAACGTCCTGCGCGTTTATCTCGGCGAATTCGGCGGCGCGGGCACTCGTCACCTGCTCAAGCTCGAAGCGAATATCGACGACATGAACCCGCAAATTTACGGCTGGTTATACGAACGACTTTTCGCGGCGGGTGCGCTCGACGTGTGGACTACGCCCATTTACATGAAAAAAAATCGCCCCGCGCAGATGCTGAGCGTTTTGGTTGACAGGGAGCGGCAGGAACTTTGCACGAAAATTATTTTTGAGGAAACAACGACAATCGGTCTGCGCGTGATTGAAATTTCGCGACGCGTGGAGGCCGTCCGCAAAATTGCCAAAGTCTCGACAAGTTTCGGCGACGTTCAATGCAAAGTCAGCGCGTTCGACGGCAAAATCGTTTCGATTACGCCCGAATACGAAGATTGCCGCCGCCTTGCCGAAAAAAATTCCGTGCCGCTTAAAGCAGTTTGGCAGGAAGCTTTGACCAAACAAACAGACCGCCTCGGCTGAACAAAACCGAATTGCAATATTGACAAACAAAAATTTTTCGTGACGTGCGTCAACCTTCGGAAAATTTTTGCACCAAAAAACTCCCTCGTTCGCCAAGGGAGTTTTTTTGTTGAGACTGTCGTTCACCACCACGCGAACAAACTTTTGCCCGCGTCGAGAATTTTTATTTCGTCAAGTTCGGTTGTCGTCAATTCAAAGTCCGCGATTGAAAAATTTTCGCGCATTCGTTCGGCGTGTGTCGACTTCGGGATTATCGGGATGCCCTGCTGAATCAAAAATTTCAACGCAACCTGCGCGACGGTTTTGCCGTGAGCCGTTGCAATTTTCGTGAGCGTCGGGTTGGAAAAAATTCTGTTCTTGCCGCAAGCCAAAGGCGACCACGATTCGTGCACCGTGCCAAATTTTTTCAGCAGACGATTCATTTCCCGTTGTTGGCGAAAAACGTGCGTCTCAATCTGATTCACGGCGGGAACGACCTGCGCACTCGTCATCAGTCGATTAAAATTCGCCTCCAAAAAATTCGCGACGCCGATTGAACGAAGTTCGCCCGCATGATATTTCGTCTCCATGGCGCGATAAATTTCGTTGAAATCGCCCGTCGGCTCATGTATCAGCAGTAAGTCGATATATCCAATGTCCAGAGTACGCAAAGATTTTTCAATGGAAGTAAGAGTATCTCGATAACCACGACAGCCCCAAAGTTTCGTGGTGACGAAAAATTTTTCTCTCGGCAAGCCGGAATTTTTTATCGCCAAACCGACTTCGCGTTCGTTGCCGTAACATTGCGCGGTGTCCACGTGCCGATAACCGATTTGAAATGCTTCGGCAACGCAACGTTCGGTTATCCGCGCAGGCATTTGATACGTCCCGAAACCGACAAGCGGCATCTCGACGCCGTTGTTCAAAGTAACGAATTCCATAAAATCACTCCTGAGAACGTTGCACCAATACGATTCCCGACAAAATCAAAGTCATTGCAACTATCATCAACACCGTCAGCGGTTCATGCAAAAAATTACTCCCGAAATGACGCCGACGACGGGAACGCCCAATATCGATACGGACGCCTTGCTCGCCTCCATGCGCGATAAAATGTACATCCACAGGAAGAACGCCACCGCCGACGCCAAAATCCCGTTGTAGGCTATGCAAGCGATTGATAAGGTCGAGCAACGGTTGATTCGCGTCCATATTTTTCGGGTCAAAGCGCGTGATAACTCGGCGAACGTCGTTGCCTTTGAATTCGTCCTTGCTTGAATATTTGCCGCTCAAAAATCCGTTGCCAAGCGGTGAGAACGCCATAAAGCCGATATTGTTCGCCGCGCAGAATGGAATAACGTCGCGTTCCCACTTGCGCTCCATCATCGAATATTCGCTTTGAATCACGGAAATCGGCGTGACGGCATGAGCGCGTTTAATTTGGTCGAGCGTCGACGAAGATTGTCCCCAAGCACGAATTTTGCCTTCTGCAATAAGCTTGCCCATAACGAACGCAACTTGCTCCTCCGAGCCGTCGTCCATTTGGTGTTCGATGTACACGTCAATATAATCGGTCTGCAGTCGGTGCAACGAACCTTCCAAACTTTTGCGGATGCCGGTTTCGCTCAATTTTTCTTCGGCGAAGTCGTGACCTTGAAATTTTTCCGGCCAGAACTTATCCGAGATGACAATTTTATCGCGAGGCAAATCTTTCAACGCCTTGCCGACGAATTCTTCATTCTTGAAGTACGAATACATCTCCGCCGTGTCGAAAAAATTGCAACCGAGTTCAAATGCCTTGTGCACGAGGTTAATTCCGTCACTCTCCGCAGGCGTTTCGCCGTAAGCGTGAGTGAAGCCCATGCAACCCATTCCAATCGCCGAAACTTCTAACGTTCCCAACTTGCGTGTCTTCATAAATCAAGCCGCCTTTCCAAAAACATTTCGCTTGCAGTATAATTCGGCGGGCGACGCTTATCAATCGACAATTCGAACGCATTTGTTCAAAGTAGGGAGCAAACTTCATGCGAACCGACTCCGAAATTACGCGACAAAATTTGATTGACGCATTTTGTTTTCTGGCGGCGAAAAAACCCGTGGCGAAGATCACAATTCGCGAACTCGTCGAAAAAGCGGGCTACAATCGCGGCACGTTTTACAGATATTTTCGGGACATTTACGACGTGTTGGAACAAGTTGAAAGTCTCGTGTTGCGGCAAGTCGCGGAAAATTTTCGCCTAAACATCAAGCCGGAAAATTTCGAGCAGACATTTTTGGCGGCGTTCACGAAAATTCAGCGCGAACGAGCCGCTTATTTCGACGTGCTGTTGTGCCCCGAAAATCAGGCGCGTTTCGCCGAAAAGTTGCTTGAAGAAATTTCGCCTACGTTCATGGAAACTTTCCGCCTGCCGCTCGACGAAGTGCGCTCAAAATATCTGACGGAAATTTATTTCGGCACGGTGCTTTCGGTTATGAAGCTTTGGATTCGCGACGGACGAAAATTTTCTGCCGAAGAGCTTTCCAAATTCCTCGGCGAAATTTTGACCGGCGGGGTTTTGCCCGCGATAAACCATTCCGCTTGAAACTTCGCCGCCTTGCCGAAAAAAATTCCGTGCCGCTTAAAGCAGTTTGGCAGGAAGCTTTGACTAAACAAACCGACCGCCTCGGCTGAAATTTCGGCGATACCAGTTGCAACATATCAAACCGTAAGCAACTTGATGACAACTGTAAAAAAAAATTGCCGTCAACACAACGGCAATTTTTTGTGTCGCAAGCATTTTCGAACTCGTATTTGGTTATCTTCCGCCGTAACTGAGTCCCTCTGCTACACGAACCGAAAAACTTGTTCTGCCTTGGTCGAAGTATTTATATCGCCAAAATTCAACACGCCGTCCTCTGCAGTTAAAAATCCATTTGTCGAGGTATTGTGCACTTGTCCTGCGCCAATCATTTGCTTCGTGGTTAATCAACGTAAGGCCGTTGCGTTGCAAAAGATTTATGTACTGCTCGGCAAAATTTTCGCGCAAATCGACAGAACATTGATAGGCATAAATGTAATACCCTTTCTTTTTTGCATGTACGCGTTCGCCGTCAGTCACGTAATTGCCCGCCACTTGTCGAAAATCGGGAACGTCCGCTGCCGCAACTTGAGTTGCAGGAATCAGAATCGCGAACGCCAACAACAACGGCAACAAAAATTTTTTCATAAACAACCCCCCCAAAAAAAATTTAACAAAGCTCGTCGAAAGCAGGAAATCAAGTATCCGCTTCCCGCAACAATTTAATCGTTACCACCTCCGAAACGTATTTGCAAACTTCTTTCTTGTGCGTCACGATAACGATTGTTTTTTCGTGCACTTTATTGGTCAGCCGCGTCAGGAACATTTTTTCGGTTTCGGCATCCAGCGCGGATGTCGGCTCGTCCATCAAAATGACTTTGCCGGGACGCAAAAAACTCCGTGCAATGGCAATTCGTTGCGCTTGCCCTTCGCTGATACCGAGACCGCCTTCGCCTATCGTCGTGTCCAAACCGTCGGGAAAATCGTTGATGACGAAATCCGCTGCCGCCGCATAAAGTGCCTCGCGCATTTCGGCTTCGGTGGCGTCGGTTTTGCCCAAAAGCAGATTGTAGCGAATTGTGCCGCTGATTAAACTGTTGCCTTGCGGAACGTAAACGCAATTTACTCGCGTCCGAGGGCTTGCCGAATATTTTTTTAACGTGCCGTGCTCGTTGCCGTAAAATGAAACACTGCCTGAATTCGGCGTCAACGTGGCAAGAAACATTCGCAACAGCGTACTTTTACCGGCTCCCGTTTCGCCGACAACCGCCGTGACACTGCCGGGCGCAAAGTTATGATTGAAGTCGCGGTATATCCAACGCGAATCGTCCTTGTAGCGAAAATTTACGTTTGAAAACTCGATGCCGACGGGAACCGAAAATTTAATGGCGTTTGAGTTATCTTCCTTCGGCAGATTTTCAAAATCCATAAGCCGTTCGACGGAAGCCATTGACGTGATGAGTTGCGGATAATTGTGATTGAATTGCATGAACGGAACTTGAATTTGCTCCGCCAGTTGCAGGAAGACAATTAACTCCGCGTATGTGAACGTGCCGCGTTGTATCCCGTAAATGCCCCAAACCAAAATGACGATGTAACTGACATTCAACGCGCTGTCTATCAACGTCATTGCCAGGACGTTTAATTTCGTGACGGCTAAAATTTTTTCGTAAACTTTGGTTTGAAGTTCTTTCAGTCGATTCCAAATGAACTCGGTTTTTTCCAACGTGACAATCAGCTCGTGATGCTGAAGGTGTTCCTGCATGAATTGATATTTTTCACTGTCGGCGATTCGTATTTCTCTGGAGATCGGCAATAATTTTTTCGCGTAGGATTGCCCAAACATTATGTTGACGGACATAATCAGCACGACCGCCAGCGTCAACGCGGGATCTATCCACGCGAGATAAGCGCACGTCGCCGCGAATTGAACAACGGCATACAACAATTCGGGAATGGCTCCAATCAAGCAATTTGACACGCTGAACACGTCCGTCGTCAGTCGGCTCAGCGAGTCGCCCGAATGAATTCGTTCGTTGTAAGAAACTCCGCCGTCGAATAACTCCCGAAAAAATTTCAGCGACAGCTCGTTATTCATTTGGAAGGATTTTGTTTCCCGCAGATAGGATTTAAAACCCTCAAAAAATATGTTGCCCAACTTGAGCGTCGTCAGTGAAACTATCAGCAACGAAAATGAAAAATCTTCGCCGCGTTCGACTGCCTCCATAAAAATTTTGGTGACTTCCACGAACAGCAACGAAAATGCCACCGTCAAGACGTTCAGCACGATGCACAGCACGATAGTTGCTTTGAACGCTCCGGCGTGACGATACAACCACGCGAAATATTTTTTACGTACACTCTGATATATCATTGACGATACCCAATTCCTTTGCTCGGCGCGAAGTCAACAGACAGCCCTTGCTCATGAGCCGTTTCCAGTAAGATTTATTTTTGTTGCTCGTGTGCGCGAGGATCGTCGCAACTTTGTCCGTGTTGGCGGACATTTCTTTTGCTTCGCGCAACAAATCGGTAGCGGTAAAGTTGCCGTTCAGATTTTTCGTGATGGCGTGAACGTAAAACGACGAACACGGCAAACCGATTCGCTCGTCACCGGCGGCAAAAATGATAATCGCCGCAGAATTGACGCAGGAGATATTCACCGTCCGTATTTTGCAGTCCAATAACTTCAGGAAATTAAAAAGCTCGACGGCAATGTCAACGTTCCCGCCGGGTGAAGACATATAAATTGTCAACCCTGTAGCGTTCGGAAATTTTTCGGTCAGATTTTTAATTTCGTTGATGAACGCCCGAACATTTTCCTCGTCGACGCTGCCCGTAAAGCTGATTTTTACGTCTGTGTTTTTCATGATAAATTTCCCACGTAACGAGAAAAACGGTGCGGTCATCGTCGACTTACCACACCGTTTCCCCCGTGATGAAGTTGCGTTAATTATCATCTACCTTTTGAAAGGTAGCAGGAACCAGAGCAGCTATTATGGCAAGAGCCAGTACATTCACTGCCGCAGTGACCGGTGCATTGGCAACCGTCCATATTTGCCGATTCATGCTCGGCGATAGCTCCATTCGCTTTGGAGTACTCGGCAAGTTTGAGTTCGAGAACTTTAAGCGCGTCCAAATTCATTTTCATGCTGATTCACCTCCATTCATGCTCACGCTCAACGACGCGGTGCCGCCAAACGCAATTACTTGAACTTTATCGACGCGTCGGGGGCAAACTTTGAAATTGCGTCGAATAAGGATTCTGTCACAGTTCAAATTGTGTAGGGGCTTCGGCTTGTTGCAATGTCCAGATGACGCAACACCTTATAAGCTTGAAGTGCCGCCTGCCCGTGTTGTGCGTCTTTCTCGTCGAGTTTGTCCATATTGGCAATGAGTTCAACCTGAAATTCGCAAGACGTTATCGCTTCCGCCAAAATCACGGGGCACCAGCGTTTGTCCCGAACGGCAAGATGTCCGCGAAGTTTATAGTTAAAGCCCGGACATGTCGGACAAAAACTCCTCAACACACAACTTTTGCAATAATCATCAGCTTTTGATTCGGGTGCGTCCCATTCAACCGCGTCCGACAACAATGCTTTCTCTTTTCCCAAGACCAAAGGCGTGAACATGTGGCAACCGTATTTCTGCCCGTCAATATCATAGGTCGCCATATATTTTCCCGTGCCGCACCATTTATCTTGGATTTTTTCGGTAGCCGGCAAATCGTAAACAACGACGAATCTTGACAATCTGTTAAACGGAGTGAGCGCGGGATTTTTCAAATAAGCGTCCTTTAATATGCACAACTGTTTGCGAAAAATCAGCGCGTCTTCGATTGTCCAGTCGATGCCTTCAGCCAAAGCCGCCTCAACGTTGTAGCCGAGTTTTTGCATGTCTAAAACGCCTTCCGCCAACGTCGGCAGGGTTTCTTTGGATATTGTCATGTGCAAAGGTTGATGAGGCCATACTTCGCGGAAAAATTCCAAATCCACATTGTATTTATCGGTTCCGCGATTCGTGGACTGCATTTGACCGGTACCGTCATAGCTCGCGCCGAGATTGATACTGTCTTTGTGTTCGCGCAACCACGCTTTGATTTCGTCGGTGAGCAAAGTGCCGTTCGTCGAGGCAAAACAAATCCACGGGACAGGAATAACGCCGGTCTCCAGCCATTCGACGACATCTTTAATCAGCGGAAAATTCATTAACGGTTCGCCGCCCATAAAATCAATTTCCATCTCGTCGAATTGGTCGCTGTCGTGCACAAACTGAGCTTCGCGGGAAATAATTTCTTTCGCCAAGTTCGTGTCCATGTAGACGTTTTTCTTGTGGGATTCGTAGCAATAAGTGCAGTTGAGATTACAGGCGTGCGTGACCATCAACATGCAAGTGCGTCTGCGCGTCGAGCCTTCGTATCCCCAATCCATTCTGCGGTACACCTTCTTTCGTTGGCAAAAAAGTAAACTTTATTCGCCTGTCGAAAAAATTTTGATTTACCGCTTGCAATGCGAAATTTGCTCTGATATAATGCGTGAAAATCAAAGTTTACTTTACTACACAAAAAAATCTCCCGTGAAGTTTTCGCGGGAGTTAAATTTTTTTGCGGGTGATTAATTCTCGTCGGAGCGTGCCCAATTCAAAAATGTTTGGTGATTGACGCCCAAAAGTTTTCCTGCCGTGCGTGCAGAAATTTTGCCCGACTGCCACGCGTCGCGGACTTCGGGATAATGTTCGGGACGCGGCAACGATTGTCGCCCGAACTTGACACCACGAGCTTTGGCGGCGGCGATGCCTTCAGCTTGTCGTTGGCGAATAAAATCGCGTTCAATCTGCGCGAAGGCGGACATAATCTGCAACGTCAAATCGGCAATGAGCGTGCCGAGAAAATCTTTTCGGTTGCGCGTGTCCAAAAGCGGCATGTCCAAGACGACAATCGCCGCGCCTTTGTCTTTGGTGATAATGCGCCACTGATCCAAAATTTCCGCGTAATTTCTGCCGAGGCGGTCGAGACTTTTGACGACAAAAATATCTTCGGGCTTGAGCCTGCGCAAAAGTTTCAGATACTGCGGGCGATTGAAATCTTTGCCGCTCAACTTGTCGACGAAAATTTTTTCCGCGCCGAATTTTTTCAGCGAATCAAGTTGCCGAGATTCATTTTGATCTTTGGACGAGACGCGGGCATAACCGTAAACACTCATGAAAATTTTCCCCCTTAAGTTGCGTAAATTCGCGACGGCTGCAGCGAGAGAAATTTTATTCGCCGCCGTGTCTTTTAACAAGCAACCGCTTAAGGGGGAAGGCCGACCGCCTCGGCTGAACAAAACCGAATTGCGCCGTTGACAAACAAAAAAAACTTCCGCTATAATTGGGTTGTCACAAAAACAATTCCAAAAGCGAAAGGAGTTTTTCTGTATGAAGCATGATAACAATTCTGCTGTCGAAAGTCAACAAGCGGAACAGACGAAACTGTCGGAGCAACCGCAACCGTCGGAACCGCAGGCGAAACCGGCGGAGCAACCGCAACCGTCGGAACCGCAGGCACAATCGGCGGAGCAACCGCAACTGTCGGAACCGCAGGCACAATCGGCGGAGCAACCGCAACTGTCGGGACGAATGGGCACCATCTACAAAATCACGTGTCTCATCAACGGCAAAGGTTACGTCGGGCAAACGCGGCAAACGTTGGAGGCACGAATCAGAGGACACAAAAACTGCAAAGTTAAACGCGGTATCGACGCCGCGATTCGGAAGTACGGCTTTGAAAACTTTACGGTCGAAGTCCTCGAAATTTGTCATGTTGAACTGCTGGACGAGCGCGAAATTTTCTTTATTCGTGAACTCGGCACCAAAGCACCGAACGGCTACAATTTGACCGACGGCGGCGACGGCAGTTTAAATCCGAGTCCGGAAACCTGCGCGAAAATTTCTGCCAATCATGCCGATGTCAGCGGAGAAAAAAATCCCAATTACGGCAAAAAAGCTTCGCCCGAAACTTGCAAAAAAATTGCCGATTCTCACAGAGGCAAACCTTCACCACAAAAAGGCAGAAAGCGTTCGCCCGAAAGTAGAGCAAAAATGTCCGCCGCTAAGAAAGGTGAAAATAATCCACATTATGGCAAGCCTCGTCCGCCCGAAAGCAAAGCGAAAATTGCGGCGGCTTTGACAGGCAGACCTTCACCACAAAAAGGCAAACCTCGTTCGGAAGAAACCAAAGCGAAAATGTCCGCCGCTCGTAAAGGCAAACCTTCTCCACGAAAAGGGAAAAAACATACTCCTGAATCTATCGCCAAAATATCCGCCGCTAAAAAAGGCAAAAAAGGCACGCCTCACACTCCCGAAACAAAAGCGAAAATTGCGGCGGCACTGAAAGCATATTGGGCGAAGAAAAAACTTGAATCGCAAAATAATTCGTGATACACTGTCGCAGGTTTCAACCACAATACTTTTTTACGGAGGTAATTCTGTTGTCAAAAATCTATTATGATCAAGATGTCAACTGGGAAATTCTTAACGGCAAGACTGTCGCAATAATCGGTTACGGATCTCAAGGGCACGCACACGCGCTCAATCTGAAGGATAGCGGCGTTAATGTCGTCGTCGGTCTTTATGAAGGCTCGAAATCGAAAGCCGTCGCCGAAAGTAAGGGCTTGAAAGTTTTGAACGTCGCCGATGCAGTCAAAATCGCCGATATTGTCATGGTGCTCATTCCCGACGAGAAACAAGCGGACGTCTACAAAACCGAAATCGCGCCGAATCTTAAAAGCGGTGCGGCTCTCGGATTTTCGCACGGTTTTAACATCCATTTTCGGCAGGTTCAGCCCGCAAAAGACGTTGATGTTTTCATGGTTGCGCCGAAAGGTCCCGGTCATCTCGTTCGCAGAACTTTCGTTGAGGGCGGCGGCGTTCCCGACGTGTTTGCAGTTGAGCAGGACGCAACGGGCAAATGTTTCGACATTGCGCTTGCTTATGCTCGCGGAATCGGCGGCACCCGCGCAGGCGTCATTCAAACCACGTTCAAAGAAGAAACCGAAACCGATTTGTTCGGCGAACAATGCGTGCTTTGCGGCGGCGTCACTCATCTGATTCAAGCCGGCTTTGAAACTTTGGTCGAGGCGGGCTATCAACCCGAAATTGCCTATTTTGAAGCGTGCCATGAAGCAAAGCTGATAACCGACCTCATTTACGAGGGCGGCATGGCGAAAATGCGCTATTCAATCAGCGACACGGCGGAATACGGCGACTACACCACGGGTCCGAAAATTATCACGCCCGAAGTCAAAGCGGCAATGAAAGTTGCGCTCGAAGAAATTCAAAACGGAACCTTCGCCACGAAATGGCTCACCGAAAATCGTGCGGCGGGTCGTGCGAACTTCCTTGCTCAGCGTCGCATTCACGCCGAACACCAAATTGAGGTTGTCGGCAAAAAACTGCGCGGCATGATGAGCTGGCTCAAAGACGGCGCGGACTTGTCCAAAGACTGAAATTAATTTACGGGGATTGGGGCGGCTTTAACCGTGCCTAATCCCTGTTTTGCTTTACGGGAGGTGGCCACGTTGTCGAACGAAGAAAAAATTTTGTCCATGCTGACGAAAATGCAGAGCGACATTGTCGAAATAAAAAAACGCATTACGGCGTTGGAAGATGAAAAAATGGACGACAACGCTGTTGAAAAACAACTTGAAACGCTCAACAAAATGCGGCACTTGCTTACGAAAGAGGAAGCTGATGCCGTAGCGGCGGCGATAGGAGAATAACCGATGCGCTACCTTTTGGACACCAACGTCATAATTGATATTTTGCGCGACGATGAAAAGGTAATCCGGCGTTATCAAGTCGAAACGATTAAAAAGAATAAAATCTTCATTTGTCCGATTGTTTATTACGAGGTTATTCGCGGCTTTAAAAAAGGCGGCGCGACGCGAAAGCTTGAAAATTTTCTTCAGCTGTATAAAAGCTGGACGATGTTGACTTTCGATAAAGATGTTTCGGAAAAAGCCGCCGACATTTACGTTAAACTCCACAACGGACAAACTATCGAGGACAATGACCTTTATATCGCGGCAAATGCAATCGTCAACGGTTGCACGCTCGTTACGGCGAATACTAAACATTTCGGGCGCGTCGAAGGTTTGAATTTCGTCAACTGGAGAATTTCATGATAAAAAATTCCATCAACCTGCAAAAACTTAAAAACGCAATCAGCGAATGCAAGCCGCCCGCTTTAAAAGCGGGGGAACAGTTGACGCTTCGCGTCATTTAATTAATCAAACGTTATTGCCGTGTTCGTGTCTCGTAAAAGTTCAACGGAGAATTTCATGATAAAAAATTCCATCAACCTGCAAAAACTTAAAAACGCAATCAACGAGTGCAAGCCGATAAAGTTGACGGGCAAAGTCACGCAAGTCGTCGGGCTGGTTATCGAATCGCAAGGCCCAACCGTCAGCGTCGGCGAACTGTGTTATATAACGTCGAAATTTCGGAACGCGGAACCGATACCCGCTGAAGTCGTCGGTTTTCGCCAAGGTAAAGTTATGCTCATGCCGATTGGCGAAATGCAAGGCGTCGGCCCCGGTTGCGAAGTCGTTGCCGCGCAGAAAATGTTGCAAGTCAAAGTCGGCGACGAACTTTTGGGACGAGTGCTTGACGGTTTGGGCAACCCGATGGACAATTTGGGGCCGATACTTTCGACGGAAGAATATCCGTTGCACGCGCCGCCCCCGCCGCCGTTGACGAGACCGCGAATTCATGAAAATCTTTATGTCGGTGTGCGTGCGGTCGACGGGCTGATAACAATGGGCGACGGACAGCGTATCGGAATTATGGCAGGCTCCGGCGTCGGCAAGTCAACTTTGCTGTCGATGATAGCGCGCAACACCGAAGCGGACATCAGCGTTATCGGACTGATTGGCGAACGCGGCCGCGAAGTTCGTGACTTCATTGAACGCGATTTGGGTGAAGCCGGCTTGAAACGTTCGGTTGTCGTCGTGGCGACGAGTGACCAACCTGCGCTTGTCCGAATCAAAGGAGCAATGACCGCAACCGCAATCGCCGAATATTTTCGCGACAAAGGGCACAGAGTTATTTTGATGATGGATTCGGTGACGCGCTTTGCAATGGCTCAACGCGAAGTCGGTTTGACAATCGGCGAGCCGCCCGCAACACGCGGTTACACGCCGAGCGTTTTTGCATTGTTGCCGAGACTTTTGGAACGTGCGGGAACTTCCGACACCGGCTCAATCACGGGCATTTACACGGTTTTGGTTGACGGCGACGACATGAACGAACCGATAGCCGATGCCGTGCGTTCAATTTTGGACGGGCACATTGTTTTAAGTCGTTCAATCGCCGCGCAGAATCATTTCCCCGCCATTGACGTTTTGGGAAGCGTCAGCCGCGTCATGAACGAAGTTGTTTCGCCGGAACATTTACAGGCCGCGCAGAACATGCGTGCGTTGATGGCGGTTTACAAAGACGCCGAAGACTTGATTCATATCGGCGCGTATGTCAAAGGCTCCAGCAAGCGAATCGACGAGGCGATAAGTAAAATCGACGCGATTAACGAATTCCTCTGCCAGGGAATTTTTGAAGTCGACACCTACGACGTTACCAAAAAGAAACTTATCAAAATCAGCGGTAAATAATCTGCGCGAAATTTATTAACGGTAAGCAAACGCCATGAAAAAATTTAAATTCCAACTTGAAACGCTGTTGAA
>CAMUZL010000035.1 GCA_947165185.1 uncultured Selenomonadales bacterium | reverse complement strand
CGTCGGGGACAAATTCAAGTTCAGTTTCCAAAACCGAAATGATTTGTTCGCGGCTTGCCAAACCCGACAAGTCAATTTGTTTTTCGCCGAAGTATGCGAAAAGCCCCGGAAGTTGTTCGCCGACAGTCCCGTAAGAAACTGTTTCCTCAAATAAAGTTTGAACGTCGTCGGCAAGTTTATGTTTCGTCGTCAAAATCGCGCCCAAACCTTCGCGCTGAAGACAAACAACGCCGTTTCTGTCGAGAACTCTGACGGAATGTTTTTTAGTCGGGAAGATGCCGAAAATTCTTTTGGTATACTCTCCGTCAAAAACGTGCCACTTGCCCGTTGCCGCAACTTCGCTGACTTTTTCGGCGGGAAGTCGCAGAGATTTCGTCGCAATGGCGTGAAGTTCGTCGGCGTTCAAATTTTGATTCGTCGAGTCGCTCATTTTAAATTCGGTCGCGCCCGTCGCCACCGCCCGCAAAATGTTCGACTTCTTGTCAATCTCAATCGCAATTTCGACGGTGTTTTCGTTCGCGCCGGATTTCATAACCTGTTCGAGAGCTTCGCGGCGAATCGACTTAATGTCGCGGTCTGTGGGATTGGCAACCGTTCGCTCAACGACTTCGCGCACCATTGCCATCGCCACGCCGATTGTTGAAATAATCGGAGCGTTCTTGACGATTTTCCATTGCACGTGTTTTTTTTCGCCGAGGTAAGGCACGACGACACCGCCGCTGCCGCCGCCGCCCGCCAACATCAACAAATCCGTCGAAAGTTTATAATCGGTTATCAGTCGCTCGACAATCTCCCAAATTTTTTCGGACGCAATGTCCATGGCTTGCCGCGCCGCATCTTCCGCCGAACAGCCGATAACGTCGCCGAGAGCCTGCCACGCGACACGGGCATTTTCTTTTTCGGAGCTGTAGGCGTAATCGCCTTCGGGAATTGAGCCGATTAAATTCGCCGCGCCCGCCAAAGTCAACGAAACTTTTCGTCCGTCGGAGCCCGCAACCACGGCAAAAACTTTTTCGTCGTCGGCAAGCGGGGCAACAAGTTCAAGTTTCGGATTCGTCAATTTGTCGGAAAAAATTTCGTAAGGCACGCCGGCAATGTGCGCACTTCGCGGGCCAACGTCGGTAATTTTTCCGTTCTCGACGCGAATCATTGAGCCGCCCGCAACGCCCAAAGTCCGCACGTCCAGCGACGACAGATAAGTTTTGTGCCCGCCGATTTCGCCGTAACGAACCATGACGCGCCCGTCTTTGACGACGGAAATATCTGTAGACGTGCCGCCCGCCTCGAAAAAAATTCCGTCGGATAATTTTTCGTACATCAACACGCCCGCAACGCCCGCCGCAAGTCCCGACAGCATCGTTAAAATCGGACGGCGACGAACTTCGTCAATCGTCATAACTCCGCCGTCGCAGCGCATAATCATCAGCGAAGTCGGAATGCCCGAACGCTTCACGCAAGATTCGGTCATGTTCGCCGTTTCCATCATGCGCGGAATTAAACTGCCGTTGACGACAGCCGTGCGCGTGCGAACTTTCAAGCCGTAAAGTTTTGAAACTTCGTGCCCGCCCGTCGCGTAAAGTCCTTTGTCGCGAGCCATTTTTATGACGAATTGTTCATTTGTCGGGTCGTCGACGCTGAAAGACTCAGTCGCAACAATAACGTCCGCGCCTTTGCTTTTGAGCGAATCAATTTCCCGTTCGATTTCGGCGGCGGAAGCTTGAGCGTCCGAAGTTTCGACGAACGTAAAAATTGTTTTGAGTTCCTTACCGAGCGCGAGCGGAATATTTCCAATGTCGCTGACGGTTTTCGCCCGCGCCGCCTCAAGTCCGCTGCTCATCGCCAAAATTCCCGTTGTCGCCACGTCGCCTTCAAGCAGGGCATTTGTCGCCTGCGTGGTGCCGTGCGCAATGAAAACGACTTCCTCCGGCGCGATTCCGTTTTTGCGCAAAATGTTTTGCAGGACGTTGATAATCCCTTCGGCAACGCCTTCTTTGGAGTCGTGCGTCGTCGGGATTTTTTCTTTGGCGATAATTTCGTAAGTCGCATTGTCAATCGCAACCGCGTCCGTGAACGTGCCGCCGACATCAATTCCGATTCGTACTTGCCGCATAAAATCACCTCACTGCAAAACCGCCACGAAAATCATCATTAACACGCAAGCCGCCCACGCGTAAGGCAAAACTTTTTTCATGATGACGGTCGTGTCAACGCCCGCATAACCGCCGAGCCACGTGTTGTGCGAATTTGTCGGGTCGCCGATTGTTTGCAGGTAACCGACACCGGCGAACATTCCGTAAAGCGCGGTTGACGGCAGGAAGTGCAAACTCGTCAAAATCGTCGCAATACCCGAACCCATGCCGTACATGTTGAGCGGCCCGCGATAGAGCGCGGCGGGTGCAAAGATTGTAAATAAAATCAGCACGCCGTAAAACGAATTCGGCATAATCGCCCGAATCATCGGATTCAAAATTTCTGCGGCTTCGGGCAAAGTCGTTGCCGTAACCAACATGCCGATTCCCATGAACAAAAATAAAACGCCCGCAATGTCTTTGATGCCTTCGACGAGCGCGCCCGTGAATAAATTTATCGCCTGCGACGGACGAACGAGAATTGCCGCGTAAAATGACGCGAACAAAAATCCGAGTGTCGCCGCCGCCACGGGATCAATCAGCCCGTCTTTCGTTGAGCCGAGCCCGATTGTGAAATTTATTACCGCGATTATCGCCAGCGGTAAAATCGGCGCGATTAATGCGGCATTCGGCAAAGTTTGTTTTTTCTTCATGAGCGGCGAAGATTTTTGCGAAAAAAGTTTTCCAATCGTTTTGACGAGACTGACGGGCACATTGAGCACGCCGATAAAAAATTCTTTCAGCAACGTCAACATTGAACTGCCCGAACCTTCACCGCGTGGAATATTTATCACGATGTAAGCGACGGTGACGGCGAACGAAACGACTGCGCCGGGGATAAAATATCTCAGCACGGCTTCCGAACCGAAAATGCCGATACCGGTCGCCGCGCCCGCGAAGTTGAGAGCCGAACCCGTCATCATGCCGAGCAAAATTAAAATTACCGCGTCAATCGGCTCAATGCCCGCGCTTGTCATAATCGGAATTGCAATCGAACCAATCATGATTATCGCGCCGAGTCCGCTCATTCCCAAAAAAATAAATGCGGTCGCCGCAGTCATCAAAACCGCAATCGCAATCGGTTTGTCGCCCGAAAGTTCCGCCGCCTTTTTGATTATCTCATCCGATATGCCCGTCTTCTGAATCACCTTCGCGAACATGGAGCCGAAAACTACCAGCGCAATCGGCATACTCAATTTAAACGAGCCTTTTAATAAAATTTCGTTGAGCCATTCGATAAACGGGACGCCGCAGACGAACGCAATCCAGCCCGCCATTAACGGCAACGCCAAAAGTGTCGGCAACACGCGCACGACCATCAACGCCGCGAACAACACGAAGCCGACCAAAAGTAAAATGCCCGATAATGTCAAAGATAAAACCTCCCGAAAAAAAATGCCGCAACATGAATTTGTCGCGACGGAAATTGTAACAGAAAATTTTCAGACGGTCAAAAGTTTTCAGTTTCGGCGCAAGGTGCCGTTCGTTGACGCCGAAAAAATTTTTGCTTAAAATATATTCGTCGAGGTGAACTCAAAAAAATCGGAGGTGTTTTTATGACGAAAATTCATCCCGAAACGGGCGAGGTCTTGCACCGCGACGTTCGCCCCATTGAATACACTTACAAAGGCGAAACCATAATTGTCGATCAGCCCGGATGGTATCCCGACGATAACGACGACGGAATTTTGACACAAGAAGATATGAAAGTCGCAGGTGACGTTTTGCGTTCTTTGAAGGCGCGCCACCAACAAAAATTGAACAACATTGCCGGCTGAAAAAAATTAACCCCGCCCAAACGAGCAGGGGATTTTTTTTGCGAAAAACTTCAGCCGACAATCGCGGTGACGAGCCAAATCGCAATCGGTATCGTGACGCACGCAATGCCGATAAAATCAATGTACACGCCCGTTTTAATCATCTTCGTTATCGGAACGTAACCGCTGGCGTAGACAATCGCATTCGGCGGCGTGGAAACCGGCAACATAAATCCGAGCGACGCGCTCAACGCAATGCCGACCGACACGGGCACGGGACTTAATCCCGCCGAAACCGCAATCGTTATCGCAATCGGGCCAATCATGTTCGTTGCCGCCGTGTGACTTGTCAGCTCCGACAAAAGCAGCGCGAGCACCGAAAATACCGCGACGAAAATAACTTGCGAAATCGTTCCGCCCATTGCGTTGACGATTAAATCGCCGAGCCATTTCGACAAGCCCGTTGTGTACATCATGCCGCCCATTGCAAGACCGCCGCCGAACAAAATCAACGTGCCCCACTCAATGCCCGCAGACGCATCTTTCCACGTGATTGTGAATTCGCGTTTGGAAAAATTCACGGGCAAAATGAACAAGAGCAACGCGCCGACCATTGCCGCAATCGCTTCGGGGAAAAGTTTGTTGTACATGCTCAGCACGGGGCTTGAATCACCCAAAAAAATATTCATGATGCCCGGCAAAATCCACAACGTAACCGCAATCGCGAACGCGCACAAAGTATTTTTCTGCGCACGCGTCCATTCACCGAGTTCGGAAACTTTTTTACGGATAAATTCTTCCGCGCCGTCGATTTTATCCACGTCCGCAGGAAACATTTTCGACAGGACGACGTAAGCGATTATGAAATAAAAAAACATCGCGACGAAGCCCCAAATCATCCACTGGAAGAACGAAATTTGAATATTTTCCATCGACGACAAAAATCCGATCATAATTAAATTCGGTGGCGTGCCGATTGGAGTTAAAACGCCGCCGATTGACGCGCTGTAAGCCGTCATCAACATCAAACCCGTCGCGTATTTGTATTCGGATAAATCAATTTCGCGTCCGTTCGCCGCAAACATTTCTTTTATCGACGTGAGCAAGCCCAAAGCAATCGGGAACATCATTGCCGCCGTCGCCGTGTTGCTTACCCAGCCCGAACAAAGAGCCGTTGCCAAACCGATAGCCAAAAAAATTCTGCGCGGGTTTGAGCCGACCCACTGACGCGCCAAAAGCCAATAAGCAAATCTTTTGTCGAGTCCGTGCATCATCATTGCTTTTGCCAAGATGAATCCACCCATAAATAAAAATATCGTCGGGTTTGCGAACGACGCGAAGGCTTTGTCGACGGGAATTGCGCCCGTGACGACCGCGAGCGTCGGCCCGAGCAAACTTGTCACGGGAATCGGCACCGGTTCCGTTATCCACCACATGGCGACCAAAACCATTATCGCCAAAAGTTTGTGCGCTTCGAGTGTCAACGCGTCAATCGGCGTCAACATGACTGCCACTGCAAAAATCGGCGCGAAAATCAGCCCGAAAGTTCGCCGTCGTCGGTCAAAAGCTTGTTCCGCTTCGTGAATCATTTTTGCTTCCGCACTTTTGTCTTGCATTGCGTTTAACCTCCGTTTTTGGTAAAGTTTAGCAAAAGCCGCGCAGTTTTTCAACGCAAAGGAGACTAATCATGACGACGAAAGAATTGCTTGAACAACTTAAATCAATAAACCAAGAAAAAGTTATGTCAACGTTCCACGACGACGTGTTGTATCAAAATTTTCCGGACATCGACGCGCTCGACTCCGCAATTTTGCTGATAGAATTTTTAACGAAAAAAAATCCGTCCGAAAAAGTGACAGTCGCCGAAATTTTTAAAGCGGCGGAGATTGACTACTGAAAAAAATTTCCCCGAAGCTTGCGAAGAGTTTCGGGGATTTTTTGTTGCGAAAAGTTCATTTGTCCATGTCAATATCAATGGCACCGACTGCGTAATGCGCTATCGAGTTTTGCTCAAAGAGAAAATGCAGGTGAAAATCCTCGTCGAAGTAAAAACTTTCGGGCAAGCTTGTCACTTCGGAAGTTTTTATTTCTCTGTTGGCGTTGAACTCTTTAAGCTTAAGCGAAAGTTTTTGGAACAACTCATTTGAATCGCCGCAGCCGAATTTTGCCAAATCGTTCGTCGTCAGGCGTTCGCCGGTCGTCAAGTCGAAGTTCAGCGCATGCGAATAATTCGTGGGATGAGCGGGGCCGTTGCTGCCGTACTTGCTTTGACCCAAAATTATACTTAGCACGTTGCTGTTTTTCGCGTCGTTGCACATGACTTGGAAATTTGTCCGCTCGACGGTGATGTTGATGCCGTGTTCGCGCCTGTCGGTCTTGACTTCCATGACGAAATTTTGCATAAGCCCGTCAATCACCGAATTAATCTTCTTGTCGACCGCCGCGTTGCCCGTGTGGACAATCGGATACTTCAAATTTTCGTTGCCGTTGAAAATCGCCTCGTCAACAGTCGCCGCCGCGCCGCAGAAACTTTGCAGAGACAAAATCACAGCGAAGAGCGTTGCCAAAAAAATTTTTCTCATCGTGAATCCCTCCTTTAGTTGACGGGATTTTATTCCGTTACGGGGACGAATTCAACAATCACTTTTCGGCTTTTGACTGCAGTTTTTGTTCACGGGGCGACGACGAAATTTATTTCCAAAAGTTTCGGGCGCGACGTTTCAAACAGCGAATTTTTCAGCGAACCGAGCAAACGCGACAAATTTATCGTTTTTGAGCCGTCAAAATTTTTTGTTGAGCCGTCAACGTTTACGCTCCACGCTTCAACCCACGTCGGCAGTCGCAAACCGCTTTCAGTCGGCGAAATTTTTATCCGCACGAAATTTGCCTTGCCTTCCGCCAAAGATTTTTCGGGCGTCAACGAAACTTTTGCCAAAAATAGATCAGATTGCCTGTCGTCCTTGAGCAAAGTTGCGCGCACGTCGTTTTGTTCACGCGGAGACCAATTTTCGCCGTCCGCAGAAAAAATTTCCGCAAACGTTTCAACCTGCGAAAAATCAATCGGACAAGCTCCAATCGGCGGTTCGTAAGTCCAATTCACCATAAATGACGCCGCGTCCGCGAAATTGTCCAGCCCGAATTCTTTAATGCGCCCGTCAAGTTGCAACGTGTCATCCGAATAAAAATTTTCGACTTCGCTAAGCTCAAACGTCGAAAAATCCGCGTCCGAAAGATTTTCCGTCAGCAAAAAATAGCCCGTGTCGTTCGGCAAGGTCTGTCGTTCGTTAAATTTGCGCAAAAAATTTTTGACGGCGTCATCGCGTCCCAAAATCAGCAGATAAAACGGGCGATAGCGATTCGGGTCGTCAAAAGAATTGTAATTGAACTTCGCCGCGCTCAAGCCCACGTCAAAAATTTCGCCCGCGAACGAATTGCGAATCCCGATAACGGCAACCGTCAAATGAGCGGCAAAAAATTTTTCGCGAATCTTTTGCGTGACGAATGACCAATCGGCGTCGCTCTCGAATAAATCCGTGACGATAATCGACAGGTGCGAAGTGTCGGCGCGTTCAACTACGTTGGCAACGGAAGTAATCGCCTCGACGTAAACTTCGGGCGTGGTGAATTGCCGATAACTTCTGCCGTTCAGCTCAAAAATTTGTTCGCCGAAGCCGAAAAAGTTCACCGCGCCTGCAGTTCCGCACAAATCGCCGAGTAAATCCGGTAACGTCACGTAAACATTATTCGTCGGGTTTGTCGTGAAGCCGCGCATTGAAACCGTCGCGTCGAAATAAATATCCGTGTCGAATTTGTCCGTCGGAGTCTCAATCGTCACGGGGAGCGGCGGCACGGTTTGAATTTTGTTGCCGCAACCGCAAATTAAAATCGTCGCGCAGATTATCAACGTCACGAACAGAAAAAATTTTTTCATACGAGATACCTTGAGGAGCTTTAAGCTGTAAGCTTTGAGCTTTAAGGGGTGACGACGATTTTCCTTAAAGCTTAAAGCTCGAAGCTTAAAGCTTACATGGCTTTGACGGGAATCGGACCGCGTGAAAGTGCAATCGTGCCCGTGCGAGCAATTTCGACAATCTCATAATCGCTCAAAACTTCGCAGATCGCGTCGATTTTGCTTTGGCTGCCCGTCAATTCGATAACAATATTTTCGCTGGTGATGTCGACAATCTGCGCACGGAAAATATCCACGACGCTGACCAAATCTGCGCGGGTTTTTTTGTCTGCACGCACTTTAATCATGACGAGTTCGCGCTCAATCGAAGGCGACTTGCTCAAGTTGACGATTTTAATCACGTCGATTAATTTGCTGAGCTGATTGACGACTTGATCCAGTTCGTTTTCGGATTCGACGCTGACGACGATATTAATTCGCGTAACCGACGGCTCTTCGGTGTATCCCGCCGAAATTGATTCGATATTGAAGGCGCGGCGGCTGATTAATCCCGAAACGTGAGTTAAAACGCCGGGTTTGTTTTCAACAAGCACCGCGAGAAAATATTTTTGCAATGTAAATCCTCCTTACGATTATCAGTGCAGATATTTCATACGGACGCAGCGATAACGTTGCGGGATGCTCCCGTTGGATGCAACGTCACGTTGCTTTTCGACAAGCACCGCGAGAAAATATTTTTGCATGAAGTTCATTCCTCTCCGAGAACCATTTGATCAAGTCGCTTGCCGCCGGGCACCATCGGCAAAACGTTTTCTTCTTCGGGGACGAAAACATCAATGACTGCCGCGCCCTTCGAGTAAAAAATTTCCGGCAAGTCCGTCGAAAGTTCTTCAGCTTTTGTCAAACGATAGCCGCGAAGTCCCATTGCGTTGGCAATTTTGACGAAATCGCGCTTGCATTTGAGTTCCGACGCCGAATAATGATGGCTGTAAAACAATCTTTGCCACTGCCCGACCATTCCGAGAATAAAATTGTGGACGATGACAATTTTAACGTCAATGTCGTGGTCTGCAAGCGTCGCGAGTTCCTGAATATTCATCATGATTGAGCCGTCGCCCGTGAAAAGCACGACATTTTTATCTGGACACGCCAATTTCGCGCCCATTGCTGCCGGAAGTCCGAAACCCATTGTGCCGAGACCGCCGGAAGTCAAAAATTGTCGCGGCTTGCGTGCTTTGAAAAATTGAGCCGCCCACATTTGATGCTGACCGACATCCGTAACGGCGATTGTGTTTTCGTCGCAAAGATCGCTGATTTTCGTGATGAGTGCGCCCGGTTTAATCGCGTCGCCGTCTTCCTGCCACGTAAACGGGTGTTCTTTGCCTTTTTCGACGGCTTGAACTTTCCACGCGGAAAATTTTTCGGTGAAATTCGTCAAAGACTCTTCAAGTTTGTTGCGCAACATCGGAAGCGAGTGGCGAAGGTTGCCCAAAACTTTCAAATCGACTTGAACGTTCTTGTTGACTTCGGCGGGATCAATTTCAAAGTGAACAATCTTCGCATTCGGCGCAAAATCTTTGATTCGTCCCGTAACTCTGTCGCTGAAACGCATTCCGATACAAATAAGCAAGTCGCAAGCCTGAATCGCCATGTTCGCGCCGTATGAGCCGTGCATTCCCGCGAAGCCCAAAAATCCGTCGGTGTCCGCGTCAATGCAACCGAGTCCCATGAGCGTTGAAGTCGACGGACAGCCGAGTCGCGAAAGAATTTTGCGCAGATCGTCCGAAGTATCGGAGCCCGTCACGCCGCCGCCGACAAAAATCAACGGGCGTTCGCAAAGTTCAATCGCTTTGACGACTTCATCGACCGATTTTTCGTTGACGGGATTTTTTCCGCTGTATCCGCGCAGATTTATTTCTTCGGGGTACTCGAAATCGAATTCGGTATTGAAAACGTCCGCCGCAATGTCAATGCACACGGGGCCGGGTCTGCCGGTTTTCGCAATGAAAAACGCTTCCTTGACGACACGGGGAATTTCTTCGACGTTTTTGACAAGATAATTGTGCTTCGTTATCGGCGTGGTAATTCCGCAAACGTCGACTTCCTGGAAAGAGTCTTTACCGATTGCGTGATTGGCGACCTGACCGGTGATACAAACCAGCGGGATTGAATCCATGTTCGCCGTGGCAATGCCCGTGATTAAATTTGCCGCGCCGGGGCCGCTCGTGGCGATGACTACGCCGACTTTTCCGCTTGCACGTGCGTAGCCGTCAGCCGCATGAACCGCGCCTTGTTCGTGTCCCGTCAAAATGTTCGGGAACTTCATTTTATAAATTTCGTCGTAAAGTTTCAGCACGACGCCGCCGGGGTAGCCGAAAACCAAATCGACGCCTTCTTGTTTAAGGCTCTCAAGGAGTGCCTTTGCACCGTTCATCTTCAAAATATCAACCTCCAACAAAATATTTCCGCAGATTATACAACGAAGCCCGCGCTTTGACAAAAATTTTTCATAAGGGACAAGGGAGAAGGGACAAGGGACAAGTTCATTACGAATTGCGCAACAAAAAAACTCGCCCCGAATTCGGAACGAGCCAAAAAATTTTTAATTCCTAATTCCACATTCCTAATTGCATTAAAAAAGCCCGCTCAAACGAGCAGGGAACATTTTTAATTTAAATCGTATGCACGTCCGTCAAAATATAGCGTTCATCGTTTGCAAGTCGCAAGCTGATATATTCGACGACGTTATTTTTCACCGCGAAACGCATGACAGCCAAATTTCCCTGCGCGGATTCGTAAAGATATTCGTACAAAGTCACTTCGTTGGCTTTATAAACGGCGGCGCGTCGACCGTAAGCGGAAATTACTTCATCGAGCGTCGATCCTTCATGAATTCCGCGTTCTGTTTGAATTTCGGAACTGTATGAAACCAAACCGATAATCGAATCGCCCGAAAATGTCACGACAATATTTTTATATTCGCGGTGATGTACATTCGGCCTTTCAGACGGCGTCAATCTGTCTTCGCGCCCGAAAATTTCATGCATAACCTCAATCGAGTCACCGAGCTTAAGTTTTCCGAGCGAAAGATTAAATTCGTCGTTGTGTTGTAAATTTTTTTCTTCGACGCGGGGCGTCACGTCAAAATTAACCTCAATATCCTCAGGCAACATGAAAAGTTTCATTGCCGTAAACGAAATAAGAACTCCGAGCATGATAAAAAACCCCGGCGTAAAATTTTTTTTGTAACGTACATTATCGGGCGACTTATCGGACATTTTATCGGCATTCAACGCGATTTTGAGTTCGTAGACGTTTTGGAAACGATTTTTCGGATCCAATTCCGTGCACTTGTCGAGAATTTCTTTAAGCCGACCGAGATTTCCGCCGAGCAAAACTTTCATCGTGACGCCGAGCGAAAAAATATCGCTGCGTTCGTCGGTCTGCCTGCCGCCGTACTGTTCGGGCGGCGCGTAGCCCTTTGTGCCGAAAAGTTGCGTGTCGGCGTTTTTATCGGGCTTGAAAATCCGTGCCGCGTCAAAATCAATCAAACGAATTCGTTCGCCCTGCAAAATCAAATTTGACGGCTTTATATCGCGGTGAATAATGTTTTTCGCGTGAAGTTCGCCCAGTCCGTCGCACATTTGCAACAAAATTGCCCGTGCTTCGTCTTCGCTGAAAAAATTTTGTTTTTCGAGCCGCTCAAACAGATTTTCGCCGCCGATAAATTCTTCGACGATAATTGTATCCGATTCGTCCTCGTCGACGGCGCACAAAAAAATTTTCGCGGGCAAAGTGAACTGAAATTTTTTCAACGCGTCGTAAGGCAAACCGATTTCGTTGACGCGCTTGATGATGACAAGTTCGCCGTCCGAACGTCGCCGCGCCCGCCAAACTTCGCCGCGATTTGATTTTTTCAGCCGTTCGAGTTTTTCAAAAGTAAAATCAAGATACTGCGCAACGTCTTTTTTCATGGTCGCCTTGCCTTTCGTAAAAGTTTGCGCTAACATTTTACAAAAAATTCGGAGGCGAACGCAATGCCCGAAAAAAATACGGAGCAACTTGAAAACGAATTGAAGGACGCCACGGACGTTGAAAAATTTTTGGCGGCGAACGCGGAAAATTTTCGGGAGTTTACGCTCAAGGATTATCTGCGGAAACTGATTGACGAAAAAAATTTGGTGATGGCGCAGGTGATTCGCGATTCGCAGCTTGACGAAGGTTACGCAAAAAAAATTTTTCGCGGCGACACGAAACAGCCCGCCCGCAAAAAAATTTTGTCGCTCGCGCTGGCAATGGGCTTGTCGCCGAAGGAGGCGGATTATCTTTTGTACTACGCCGGCCACAGCAAATTGTATTCGCGCAACGTTTGGGACGACGTGATTTCTTTCGCGCTGACGAATAACAAAACCATTGACGAGACAAACGAACTTTTGTCGAATATGAATCTTGAGCCGCTACTCGATGAAAAAAATCCAAATTCCAAGTAAAAAAAGCCCGCCCCGAAATTCGGAACGAGCCGTTGAGTTTTCACGTCGAAAGTTTATAACGGGTAGCCAATCGTATCGTCCATGATTGTAACCTCCTTTCGACGAAAAGTTTTATCCGTGCGCCAAGAGATGTCGACTCAATAAACGTGGAACCAGAAAATTTCTTCAACGTAGGTGCTGTAATTGCGTGTAACGACTTTGTATTTGCGTCCGCCGACCCAACCGCTGAAAACCACGTTAAATCCAAGACCGCGCTGATGCGATTCACAAGCACTGATCGCCATATCCAATTCGCTTGCACGAACATTGGCATTGCGATTGAACCGCCTGAATTTTCTGCGCGGCGAGGGGGAATCAAAAGAAAGTTCAACAATCTCTGAAGACACCGTCGTTGTGCCGAAAATGGACTCGAAAAAATCCAATCCGTTGCCGGTTGTCATCGAAAGATATTTTTTAACCACTGACATGTTATAATCACCTCCAATCAAACAAGGAAAAGCCCCCTCAGAAAATTTTATCGACCTCCCTTCGTAATCTCGAAAATTTGTTTAAGCCTGCGGCGATTGTACAAAAAATTTTTTCGACTGCTAAGTTCCTGTCAGGTATCCTCGGCGAAAAAATTTTTCGCGTCCGCGATGAAAATCGCCCGTTCGTCGCTAAAGCTATTATATCTGTTTTTTTTTTTGTCAATTTAGGGCGGCACGTTTTCGGAAAATTTTTTTAGGCAACAAAAAATCCCCGCCGACGTGACGGGGAAATTTTTTTGCTGAAAAGTTTTTCAAACGCGGCGACGTTCTTTCAAGACGAAAACCGCAACTCTGCGTTTGATGCCGGCGTCGTGTCTGCAAATTTCAATTAATTTTTGGTCGCTGAATCCGCGAAATTCGTCGCGCACGGATTTAAGGCGTTTCAAGTCTTCAAACTTGTCACCGAGTGCCGCTTGACCGAGAACTTTGAATAATTCTTTCATGCTAATCATCCTCCGAAAAATTTTTGTCCAACAACTTACTTGCACAAGAATAATCGTCGCGCCGTCCGAGAATTGCATTAAAAAAGCCCGCTCCAAATTTGGAACGAGCTAAATTTTTTAAGGGACAAAGGACAAGGGAAAAAGGAAAAGTGAAATTTCTTCTCCCTTGTCCCTTTTCTCTTCTCCCTTAATTCAGTTGTCGAAAATATTTTTCAGAGCCTGAACGTTCACGTCGCGATTGAGTTGCGCAAGATACGTCGTGAGCTTGATTGACTTCGGGCAAACTTCGACGCAATTTTGAGAGTTGCCGCAACTTGTAATGCCGCCTTTTTCCATTAGCGCGTTGAGACGTTTGGGCGCGTCGAATTTTCCGAGCGGGTGCAGGTTGAACA
>CAMUZL010000034.1 GCA_947165185.1 uncultured Selenomonadales bacterium | reverse complement strand
TTGATTTTTTTCGCATGATTAAATCGGCGGGCGTCGTCGAACAAAATGCCGAACGAAAATTTATCGCCGTGGAAAAAATTTATCGCGTGGACGCCGACGACGGGCGTTTCGTTATGGCGTTGCCCTATGACGGTTTTCGCGTGAGTTTCGTCTCGGTAAATCCGCACCCGTTGATTGGAATTCAGTACGCCGATTTTGAGATAACCGAAGAAATTTACGAACGGGAAATCGCGCCCGCCCGCACAATCGCTTACGAAAAAGAAGTTGCCGCGCTCCACGAAATGGGACTCGGTCTCGGCGGCACGCTTGAAAATGTCATCGTCTACAACGACGAAGGCTGGCTTAACGAACTCATTTATCCCGACGAACTTGTCCGCCATAAAATTTTGGACGTGATAGGCGACATGCGTCTTGCGGGAATTTTTAATTGTCATATCGTGGCGGCGGCTTCGGGGCACGCGCTCAACACTCAACTTGCAAAAAAAATTTTTTTAGGGACTAGGGACTAGGGACTAGGGGCTAGTTTGTAGTTTCCACTATTTACTAGTTCCTATTTACCGGTTCCTATAAAAGGAGCGATATTTATGGTATTGGAAATCGAAGACATCATGAAAATTTTGCCGCACCGCCCGCCCATGTTGCTGGTGGACAGAATTTTGGAAATCGATCCATTTAAATCGGCGACCGGGCTGAAAAATATCACAATGAACGAACCGCAATTCGCGGGACATTTCCCGAACCATCCGATAATGCCGGGCGTGTTGCAACTCGAAGCAATGGCGCAGGTCGGCGGCGTGGCAATGCTCTATCCCGAAGAACATCGCGGAAAAATTGCACTCTTCGGCGGCATGGACAACATCAAATTTAAAAAAATGGTTGTGCCCGGTGACACGCTGATAACCAAAGCCGAAATAGTCAAGGTGCGCGGACTGTTCGGAATTTTGCACACTGACGCTTACGTTGACGACAAACTCGTTGCCGTCGCCGATTTCACTTTCGCGCTCAAAGGACGCGACGAGCTGTAATGTCTTCGGGAGTGGAGGATATGATTAAATTAGAACACAAGGGCGAACCGACCGCGAACACGTCAACAAAAATTCATCCCAGCGCAATTATTTCACCGAGCGCACGACTGGGCGAAAACGTCACAATCGGCCCGTATTCGATTATCGGCGACGAAGTTGAAATTGGCGACGATTCGATTATCGGTCCGCACGCGGTTATCGCAAAATGGACGACACTCGGCAAAGGTTGCAGAGTTTTTCAATTCGCCTCCGTCGGTGCCGAACCGCAAGATTTAAAATTCAAAGGCGAACGGAGCAGCACGGTTATCGGCGACAGGACGACAATCCGCGAAGGCGCGACAATTCACCGCGCAACCGGCGAAGGCAACGAAACTCGTATCGGCAGCGATTGTCTGTTGATGGCGTATATTCATGTGGCGCACAACTGCACGCTCGGCAATCGCGTCATAATGTCGAATTTGGCAAGCTGTTCGGGGCACGCAATGGTTGAGGACAGAGTTGTTATCGGCGGTATGGCGGGCGTTCATCAATTCGTGAAAATCGGGCGCAACGCAATGATCGGCGGCATGAGCAAACTCGTTCAAGATGTCGTGCCGTATACTTTGGTTGACGGGCACCCCGCCAAAGTTATCGGCTTAAACAACGTCGGCATTTCGCGGGCGGGCATTCCGCTTGAATCGCGCAGACTCATCAAAAAAGCTTATAAAATTTTGTATCGTTCGGGCTTGAGTTTGCCCGAGGCAATCGCCGTCATTGAACAGGAAGTTGATTCGTGCGAAGAAGTCGAACATTTTTTGCGCTTCCTTCGCAACGCCGAACGCGGTATCTGTCGTGAACGCCGCGATCTTGAAAGCAATTAAGTTTATAGCTTTTAGCTTAGAGCTTTTAGCTTTTAGCCGAGTGCGGATTTCAATCTTAGCAGCTAGCAACTAAAAGCTGACAGCTAATTTACGGAGGTCGTCAATGAACACAAAAGAAATTAACGAACTTGCCACGTGGACTGCCGCAGAAATTCGCCGCACGGTTTTGCAGGAAGGCAGACTTTTCGACGCGGCGGGCGAAGACATCGTCCGCGAATACGTGCGGGCTTGTTTGATTCCTTGGCAACACGGCGAAAAAATTTCTGTGGAATTGTGCGCCAAAATCGCCGACGAAATTTTTTCCCGCCGTCAAAATGAAACGCAAACTCAAGCGGAAGTCAGAAACGCAATGTTGATTCTCGGCTCAAAGTTTCCGGCTTTCGTTGCGGACAACCAACGCGAACGCGACGCCGAAGCCGCACAAATTGCTGCAACCTTGCCCGCAATCAAAGCTTAAATGCTAACGGGCAATTCTTGCGTTGACGTAAAAATATTTTGGGAGGTCATGTTAATGAATAACAATAAGCTTGGCATTTTGGCGGGAACAGGTAAGTTGCCCGTCGAGTGTGCACGCGCCGCAAAGCAAGCCGGTTATGAAGTTTACGGCGTGGGACTTTTGGCGGACTCCGACCCGTCAATCGCGCAATTCTGCAGTGATTATCAATTTATCAGCGTCGCACAGCTTGACGCGATTTTAAATTATTTGAAGACGAATCAAGTTCAGCAGGTGACAATGATCGGCAAAGTCACTAAAGAACTTTTATTCAACGGCGCAGTTCAGCCGGACGCGCACATGTTGCAATTAATCATGTCCCTGCCTGACCGCCGCGACGATACAATCATGATGGCTTTCGTGCGCGAACTTGCACGGACGGGAATTCAAACTTTCGACCAGACAAAATTAATTCGCAAGCTCATGCCGCATCGCGGGACAATTACCAAACGCGAGCCGACGGAAATTGAACGTCAGGATATGGAATTCGGTTTTCGCATTGCAAAGGAACTCGGGCGCATGGACATCGGTCAAACCGTCGTCGTCAAAAATCGTGCGGTTATGGCTCTTGAGGCAATCGAAGGCACGGACGCTTGTATCGAACGCGGCGGGAAATTGGCTTGCGGCGGAGCTGTTGTCGCCAAAGTTTCCAAACCGCAACAGGACAATCGCTTCGACGTGCCGACCGTCGGCTATCGCACGATTGACAACATGGCGAAAGTCGGCGCAACGGCTCTGGCTATCGAGGCGGGCAAAACGCTTTTGGTTGAGCGCGAACAGATGATTGCCCTTGCGGACGCAAAAGGCATTGCAATCGTCGCAATGTAAACTTTCGCCAAAAATCAGTAACGAAAAACCCCGTCACGCAACGGGGAATTTTTTTTGGAGATGACTGCCATGAAATTTCCGCAGTATGAAATTCTTCCGTCGACGAACGCGCAAGAAATTTTGTTCGTAACCGGCGGGCGTGCTCCGAATTGCGATTGGCTTAACGAAGTTGCACGCGGGCGAAAAATTTTTTGTGTCGACCGAGGCATTGAAATTTGTCGCAAGCTTGAACTTGTCCCCGAAATTTTAATCGGCGATTTCGACAGCGCGGAAAATTCTTCCGTCGAGTGGGCGCGAACAAAAAAAATCCCAGTCGAGCGACACCCCGTCGACAAGGATTTGACCGACACGCAACTTGCACTGAATCGCGCTGAAGAAATTTTCGGCGAACACGTCGCTATTTTGACGGGTTGTTTCGGCGGGCGCGTCGACCACCTGTACAGCACGATTTTTACCTGCGCGGCGCATGAGCGAAAAATTTTTCTTGCCGACGAACGCGAAATTATTTTTTTCATTTCGGGCGGCGAAGCGATTGACGTGACGTTTAATCAAAAACCGCTTGCGCTGTCGCTGTTGCCCGTGACGGAAATTTGTACGGGCGTGACGATAAAAAATGTTCGTTGGGAACTTGACGGCGCGACTTTGACGCAAAAATTTCCGAACGCAATAAGCAATCGCGTCACCGACAAAAAAATTTCCGTCAGCGTCGAGCGCGGCAAGCTTGCAATTTATCTTTGCTTTACGGAATAAAAAAAGAGGCCGTCACGGATGACGGCCTCGCCCGCGCATTTCGCGTGATGCGAAATTAGCGGGCTGTTTTCTTTTGCTACTTTTCTTTTGCGCCAAAAGAAAAGTAGATTTACAACCGAATCACAATGTCAGAGTTTTGACCCACGCGCTCAACGAATCTTTGTCGACGTGCCCGCGAAAAACTTTGCCTTCAATCCACGTGACCGAATCCGCACAACTCGGCTTGAGTTCCGCCAACGTGTTGCCGAAGCCCGAACCGCCCGAAGTCGCGAAAACTACAATCGTCTTGCCCGCGAAATCTGCGCTCTCCAAAAAGCTGTTGATAATGTGCGGCGCGACGTACCACCAAATCGGAAAGCCCAAAAAAATCGTGTCGTAAGCGGCAACGTCAGCTTTTTCCGCAAGCGCGGGACGAGAATTTTTGTCCGCCATTTCAACCGAACTGCGCGATTGCGAATTGTTCCAGTTCAAGTCCGCACCTCTGTAAGGCGTTTCGGGTTTGATTTCATAAGCGTCCGCGCCGAGAACTTCCGCCAAATTTTTTGCAAGCTTGCGCGTGGAACCGCTTGCCGAGAAGTAAGCAACCAAAGTTTTCATTTCAATGCCTCCGTAGTTTTTTGTCCCGCGAATTCAAAATTGACCGCGTCGTAGCCGAAAGATTTTTTTGACACTTCGTAACGAATTGCCGCGTCGGACATGGGGCGATTTTTTTTGTCGTCGTCCTTGTCCAAAGTCGGCGGACGCAAAACGTTCAAAATGTCGTCGAGTTTCGCGCCTTCGTCAAACATTTAAATCACCGTCCTCAAAAATCAAGCCGTCATGTTTCCGCGCAAAATCGGCTCGCAAAAAAATTGACTCGCAAAAAATCTCAACGCGTTCGCATAATCGGCGGGCAACGTGGACGTTGCATCCAATTTTGTTCAGGCGTCTGACAAAATTGACTCGCCAAAAATTTCAACGCGTTCGCATAATCGGCGGGCAACGTGGACGTTGCATCCAATTTTGTTCAGCCGTCTGACAAAATTGACTCGCCAAAAATTTCAACGCGTTCGCATAATCGGCGGGATTAATTTTCTATCGACAATCAAACGTTCAATCGCGTTCAAAACTTGTCGCGGAGAAATTTTTTTCTGACACTCGAATTCGCGGGACGTGCCGTCGTGGTACGTACATCGCGATTTGTAAAAAAATTCTAAAGTGCGCGTATCGTTACTGCAACCGTTGCAAGTCAGTCGATTGGAAACTTTATAAGGCGTGTCAAACTCATTCCACACGGACGAAAAGCCGCAAATCATCACGACGGGACACTTCACCGCGTTTGCAACCCACGCCAGCCCGCTCGACAAGCCGATAAAAAATTCCGCGTGATAAAGCATGTTCGCCCTGTGCATAATCGGAAAATTGCCCGTGAAATCTTCGGCACCTGCGGGCTTGCGAATCGTCAAACCACGCGAAGTTTCCTGCGCGTTCTTGTCGATGCAAAAAACTCTGTAGCCCAAATTTTTCAGGTAATCGACGACAATATCCCAGCCGTTCGGGTAAAGCCAACCTTTTTCGGTGGAGGAAGCCTGCACGGCGATACAAACATACGGCTCGTCGGTGACGGGCGGCGCGGTCGGTTTGAACGTCGGTTTCGGCGGATAAAGTTTCATGCCCAAATGAGTTTCCGACACGCGTTCAATCGGAACCATTCGCGAATCAACGGGCAAAATCGGAAGCGTGCCGATTATCCACCCGAGATAGAAAGTCGCATAATTTTCGATTCGCACGTCGTCAACTTGCTCAAGTTCGGGACAAAGATTCGCCGCGAATTCGCGAAGAAATTCCGGCAGGAAAACCGTCAACTTGCAACCGGTTCGTCGCTCAAATTCCGCAACCGACGGGATGGAAGCCACCGCGTCGCCCAAAGCAGGTCGCTTTTTGAACGCAACGAGCACGGGGCGATTTTTCACGTCAAATTTGTGCTCAAAAACTTTCAAGCCGTCGCGGAAAACTTCAATGTGCCAGTTGATAAAAAATTTTTCTACGGAAATCAACTGCACGTCGGAAATTTCTCTGTCGAAAAAAATTTGGTCGGTGATAAAGTCGCCTATTCGCACGTGAAAATTTCCTTCGGGCACTTCCAGCCGCAAACCGAAATTGAAATCGAAACGCAAGCCGTCAATGACCGTCTCCATGCAAACGGGCGCATTTAAAATCCGCTCGCTATCTTCGTACAAGTTCATGCAATTACGTAAAGCGTCTTGAATCGGCGGCGCGTCGTTCAACGGCGGAAATTTCGGGTCGAAGTCGGGCACGGAATTAAATTCGCTCACGTCAATCACGGCGGAAAGATAATCGCGAATGTCCTTTGCACAGAAAAAAAGTTGTCTCATTAAAATTTTCCTCGGAAAAATTTTTTCAGTAACCGAAAACCTGCGCGGCACGTTTCATGTTGTCGCGAATGTTGACGCCGAACGGGCAACGAGTTTCGCACACGCCGCATTGAATACACTCGCCCGCGTGATTTTTCAGAGCCGCATAATGTTCGCGCACGGTTTCGGGCACAGATTTTTGAGCCGCCGTCAAATGCAAAAATTTCGTGACGGATGCAATGTCAATTTTTTTGACGCACGGCGCACAATGACTGCAGTAAACGCAATGACCCTGCCAGCTGATTTTCGGGAAGCTCGCGAAAGTCGTCGCGTAATCTTTTTCGTCGTCGCTCGCGTTTTCGTAGGCAACCGATTCGTTAAATTGCTCAACCGAATGCGCACCCGCCAACACGCAGGCAACCCCGGGACGACTCAACGCGTAGTGAATGCATTGGTGAGCCGTCAACGCCACGCCCGCCGGCGAAAGTTCCGCGTCAAGCAAATCGCCGCCGCCGAAACATTTCATAACGGTAATTCCGACGCCCGAACGCTGACAAGTTTCGTAAAGTTTTTGACGGTCGGGATCCATGTTCGTCAAATTTTTCGCGTAATTTTCCTCGTTCCAAAGTTGCTCGACATCTTCGGACGCGGGAAGCAAATCATAGCACGGATTGACGCTGAACATCAAAACTTCAATCGCGCCGCTCTCGACGGCCTTCAACGCGACTTGCGGATTGTGGCTGCTCAAACCGATATGCCGAATTTTTCCCGACGATTTCAATTCACGCGCGTAATCCAAAATTCCGCCGCTGGCAATCGTCTGCCAATCGTCAAGCGCGTCGCAATAATGAATCGTGCCCACGTCGATATAATCGGTCTGCAACTGCTCCAAAGATTCTTCAAAACCGGCTTTGACTTCCGAAAGTTTTCGCGTGCGTTTGTATTGCCCGTTCTGCCACACGGAACAAATGTGCGACTGCGCGATAAATTTTTCTCGACGGCCGCGCATTGCCTCGCCGACAGCTTTTCGGACGTTCGGGTTGGACGTGTACAGGTCGAAATAATTCACGCCCGCACTTTCCGCCGCGTTAAAAAGTTTTTTCGTCATTGCGCAATTTTCTTCGCCGAAGCCTTCGCAACCCATACCGATTTCGCTGACTTTCAAGCCGGTATTACCCAATTCGCGATAAATCACGGCGTTCACTCTCCTTTGTAAGGGACAAGGGATAAGGGACAAGGGAATAGTTTGATTGTCCCTTTTAATACATACGCCGAAAAAATTAGACGGGCACAAAATTTTTCCTGCCTGCAGTTATCTCAAAGGTTTAAACAAAATTTTAGCTTTCAGGATTGGAACTTGCACTCGGCTAAAAGCTAAAAGCTTACCGGCTAAAAGCTCTCAGGATTGGCGGCTTTAAATTTCGTTCGATAATCAATCGTTCAATCGCCTCCAAAACTTGTCGCGGCAAAATTTTTTTCTGACACTCAAGTTCGCGCTCCGTGCCGCCGTGATACGGGCAAATATTTCCCATGAAGTTGACGCGGACATCGTTAAAGCAACCGTTGCAGACATTTCGATTGGCGACGCGGTAGGGCGTGTCGAATTCAAACCAATCCGCCGAAAAGCCGCAAATCAGCACGACGGGACAATTCACCGCGTCAGCAACCCACGAAAGGCCGCTGCCCAGCCCGATAAAAAATTCCGCGTGATAAATCATGTTCGCCCTGTGCATAATCGAAAAATCGCCCGTGAAATCTTCGGCACCTTCGGGCTTGCAAATCGTCATGCCGTCCGAAATTTCTTGCGCGTGCTTGTCGATACAAAAAACTCTGTAGCCCAAACTTTTCAGGTAGTCGACGACAATATCCCAGCCGTTCGGGTAAAGCCAACACTTGCGGGCGTTCGAGGCCTGCACGGCGATACAAACATACGACTCATTTGTCACGGGCGGCGTGGTCGGTTTGAACGTCGGTTTAGGAAAATTACCGCTCAAGCCCAAAATTTTTCCCGCCACAAGTTCCATCGGCATGTTGCGAATGTCGACGGGCACGCTCGGATAATCGCCGATACACATTGTCGGGAAGTATGTCGCGTAATTTTCAAAGTTCATTTCGTCGACGAAAGTGAATTCGGGATAAAGATTCGCCGCAAATTCGCGCAGATATTTCGGAATCAAAATCGACAGCCGGCAACGGTGACGCTTTTGGAATTCGCGGGCGGCGGGCAAAATCGAAATCACGTCGCCCAATCCGTTCAAGCGCACGGCAATTAAAACGGGCTGATTTTCCAAGTCAAGCGCGTGAGCAAAAATTTTTTCGTCGTCCAAAAAAACTTCAACCTGCCAACGGATAAAATATTTTTCAAAAGACATAATCCGCACGTCGGAAATTTTTTCGTCCAAAAAAGTTTCTCCGCCGACTTCGCCGATTTTCACGCGGAAATTTCCTGCGGGCACTTCCAAACGCAAACCGAAATTAAAATCCAACCGCAAGCCGTTAATGCCCGTTTCGCCGGCAATCGGCGCGTTCAAAGCTTCGTCACGGGCGGCGTAGAAATGCAACTTGCAATACAAAAAATTTTGCAGATAATCGCTGTCCAAAATATCCCGCACGTTTGCCCCGATTTGATTCGCTCGGTCGTCCGCGTCGCGATAAGTTAAATAATCTCTGAAATCTCTTACGCAAAAAGTTACGGTTTTCATGCTCACGGCTCCCGAAAAATTTTTCGTCTATGATAATTAATCGGCGACACAAATTCAAGCGGCGGCGCGGCTTTGGATTTTTTTATTGCGTCGAAAATTTTAGCGTGATAGAATTCGTGGAAATTTGTTTCGGCGCAGGCGATAACGTTGAAAAAATTTGGAGTTACGGCGCGTCAACTGTTTGGTTACTTTTTAAAAGTAACCGCGTCAACTGTTTGTCCACTTTTTAAAAGTGGCGCGGGAACTTTATTTCGGCGCGAAGCAAGCTTAAAAATTTTTTGAACGTTGCGGTGCGTCAACCGTGAAATTTTTTTTGGAGGTGTCGCGTTGGACAACAACGAGAATCCGAAACCTAAAAGCAACAGCAGTATTTGGTCAATAATCCTCCTTGTCGTGTGCTTTATCGGCGCGGCTGTGGCGGGCGCGATGTTCGCCGAATCCAGCCTGTTCGACGACAAAAAACCTTCGCGAAGAGTTTCAAGCACCGACGAACAACCGGAGGAACTCATAAAAGCTCGCGACAAAGCGACAATTTTAATTATGGGCGTGGACAAGCGCGAAGACGATGTCGGGCGTTCCGATACGCTGATGATTGCAACCGTCGACCCGCGTCTCGACCAGGCGACATTGCTGTCAATTCCGCGTGACACTCGCGTAAAAATTTACGGGCGCGGCTACGACAAAATCAACGCGGCGTTTGCTTACGGCGGAGTTGATTTGGCGGAATCGACCGTTGAAAATTTTCTCGGCATTGACATTGACCACTACATTATGATTGACACAAGCAGTTTCGTAAAAATTATCGACGCGATTGGCGGCGTGGACATTGACGTTGAAAAGCGCATGTTTTACGAAGATCCCTGGGATGACAACGGCGGCTTGGTTATCGATTTGTACCCGGGGCAACAACACATGGACGGCAAAACCGCGGTGACTTACGTGCGTTATCGCGATTCGGAAGGCGACATCGGGCGCGTTAAGCGTCAGCAAGCTTTTATGGCGGCGTGTTTGGATAAAGTTACTTCGCCCGAAATTGTTCCGCGTATCCCGAAAATTTTGCGCGAAGTGATTGACGCCGTTGAAACGGATATGTCGCTGCGTCAACTTTTGGAAGTGGCGGGCGCACTCAAAGCCGCTCAACAAAACGGATTGGAAACGGACATGGTGCCCGGCTATCCGCTTTATATCGACGACATAAGTTATTGGATTCCCGACGTGGAACTTTTGCGGCTGACTGTTGCCGACGCGCTGGGAATTTCCGTTGATCCGATGCTCCGCGAACGTTTCGAGCGTGCGGCGCGTGAATACAACGATTCAATTCCCGACGGCGCGAAGGACATTCCCGACGGCGAAGATAATATCGGGCGACCCGTGCGCGACAGCCGCGACCGCCGCCGCGTGGACGATCGCACGACTTCAACGAGCCGCAGAACTTACGACGACGAGCGCACGCGTTACAATGACAGGTACACTTACGAAGACGACCGCAATTCCGTCACGAGCCGCAGAAGTTACGACAACGAGCGCACACGTTCCGACTACAGGCAAACTTACGACAGCGATCGCACGCGTTCCGACTACAGGCAAAGTTACGACAGCGATCGCACGCGTTCCGACTACAGGCAAAGTTACGACAGCGACCGCACGCGTTCAGATGACAGACAAAGTTACGACAGCGACCGCACGCGTTCAGATGACAGACAAAGTTACGACAGCGACCGCACGCGTTCCGATGACAGACAAAGTTACGACAGCGACCGCAGAAGTTACGAGGCTCCGCAAATTGAGCGGCGCGACGTTCCCGACACGAATTTTACCGAACCGAGCCGCGACGACGCGTCGAAAACGAGGTATTGAAAAGCAATTAGGAATGAGGAATTAGGAATGTGGAATGAAAAATCATGAGCGACAAAATTATTTTGACTGACGATTTATTTCTGGGCGACGGCAATCACAAAATTGTTTACGCGCACCCGACCGACAAAAATCTTTGCGTGAAACTTTTGCGCACGCCCGACGATCCCGACTTCGCCAAAGAAATGCGCTACCGAAAAGCTTTGGGCAAGCGCGCAGATTCAATGACGCTCTTGACGAAATATTTCGGTGAGGCCGAAACGAACAAGGGCACGGGCTACATTTTTGAACGCGTTTTGGATTTCGACGGAAAATCTTCGCCGACAATGTTAAACGTCCTTGCCGATACCGTCGTTTACCGCGATACCGTTCCCGACACGGAAAAACTTTTGCTTGACTTCAAGAAAAAATATTTCGACGAACGATTTTTGCTTGCGGGCGTCGACCCCGACAATTATCTTGTGCAAAAAATTTCGCCGACCGAACGCCGCGTCAGAGTCATTGACAATATCGGAATTGCTACTTTCGTGCCGCTGCCGTATTACTTCGACTATTTCGCTTTGAAGCGCGGAAAAAAATATTGGCGGCGTTTCGTCGAATTGATTCGCACCGATTACGGAAAAATTTTCTCGCAGGAATTTTTAAACAAACTTGCGGAGGTTTGAACTTGATGACTCGAACGACGCGCACGGTTATAAAAATTTTTTTAATCGCGGCGGTGACCGCAGCTTGTATCGCGCCCGCGTATTATCTCGGCTCGAATTTGACGGGGCACGCTTTGGCGACGGCGGCCGACAACATGAACTATTCGCGCTGGTTGGAAAAATATTTCGTCTTGACGCGGACAACGGGACTTTTGAACGGCGTTTGCGCGTTGATTTGGTTCCTCGCGGCAAGATTTTTTTTCGCGGTTGATTCAACTTTCGGCGCAGGCAAAAGAATTATTTGGTTCGGACTGTTTTTCACGTCTCTGGCGATAAGTTTGGGCGTTCCTCATTTTTATGCGCCATTGCTCGGAATTAAACTTAACGGAATAATTTTTGCACTGTTCGCGGCAATTTTCACGGGTATCGGCTTTTGGTTGCTGACGATTTTCACGACGCCGCTTGCGTTCAAATATACGCCGCTCGGCGCGCAACTTTTGAGGAGGCGACGCGCATGAGTTATCTTTTTGTGTCAATCGGCGGCACCGGCGCGAAAATTATGGAGTCTTTGACGCATTTTTGTATCGCGGGCACGTTTCCGACTGATGAAAAACTTTATATTGCGGCGATTGATCCCGATGTCGGCAACGGAAATCTCGAAAGAACGTCAACCGCGCTGAATAATTACGTGGTTTTTCAAAATTTTGCCGTCGGAAATGATTCTGCGCTGTTCAAAAATAAAATCTCCGTGTTGAAACCGTTTCCGTGGAATCCGACGGGGCACGATAAAACGCTTGACGATTTAATTTCGTTTCATCAGTATAAAAATTCGCCCGTCGGCAAGCTTTACGAAACTTTATACACGCGGCGCGAACGCTCGACCACGCTGAACGAAGGTTTTCGCGGGCACCCGTCGATTGGCGCGGCAGTTTTGGCGAAAAATTTTGATGACGGGCGAATTTGGGCGACTTTGACAGCTCAAATTGAAAAAATCCTCGGCGAAGGTGAAGTTTTAAAGATTTTTCTTGCCGGTTCAGTTTTTGGAGGCACGGGCGCGGCAGGTTTACCGACCATTGCACGACTTTTGCGCGATAATTTGAGAGATTACGCCGACAGAATTTCAATCGGAGCCGTTTTGGTGTTGCCTTACTTCAGCTTTTCGCCCGAAAATCAACATATGGACGAACTTTTTGCGCGTTCGGAGAATTTTTTGGCGAATACAAAGGCGGCTTTGAAATATTATTCGGAGCGCGAAAATATTTTTGACGCAATTTATTTTGTCGGCGACGAAAATTTAACTCCCGTAGCCGAATTTTCTGTCGGAGCGGCGAATCAACGCAACGAAGCGCACATCGTGGAGCTTTACGCGGCTTTGGCGGCAGAAAATTTTTTTGCAAGACCGATTCACGCGTCGAAAACGTTTAAATACGTCTGTCATCACGAAAAAAATCGTTTCGCATGGCAGGATTTACCGAATTCCGCTGAAGATTTTTCGCTGAATGATCGCTTTGTGCAGTTCGCACGATTTATTTTCGCGTATATTCATCTGATTAAGCCCGTTTTGAGCGATTTGGTTGCGGGAAATGCCAAAACTTACAAATATCCGTGGTTCGTCGACTATCTCGAAGGGGTAAATTTGACATCTCAAGACGTTGTGAACTTTAATTTTTATGCCGAAGCGTTCGTTGCGTGGCTGAAACAGCTTGAAACGCTCGACGGGCGCGAAGTTTTTTTGATTGATTCGGCAATGTTTGAATCAAATCCCGCCAAATTGGTCGACAAAAAACTTTTTTCGGCACTCGACGGCAATAAAACTTCGCTTGACGTGCGCGAAGTGTGGTACAGATTAACCGAGCCGTGTAAAATTGATTCGTCGGCGAAAGGTTTCGGGAAATTTTTACGCCGATTGTATGATTCTTGCGCGGTTTGAACATTTTAATGGCTATAAAGTTTATGGCTTCGAGAGGGAAAAAACGAATTACTTGACAGCCGTCAAAATCGGCGATCGACGTATTGTTGAGGCGAATTTTTTTGGGGAGGCTATCACGTGAAAAATTTTGTTAAACTCATTCAGCAGGTGCACGAAGAACGCTACATGAAAGTCTTGAAAAAAATTGTTACAGAGAAAATGCCCGTTGTTTTGCTATCGACGCTAAAAATTCCCGATGCGATAGGTACCGTCAAAGAATTTCGTGAACAG
>CAMUZL010000033.1 GCA_947165185.1 uncultured Selenomonadales bacterium | reverse complement strand
GAATTTCGCCGATTAACAACACGTCGGGCATTTCGCGCATTGCGGTTCGCACGGCGTCCGCGAAGTTCAAAAAATCTTGTCCGAGTTCGCGTTGGCTGACGAAAGATTTTTCCGCCGCGAATTCGTATTCTATCGGATCTTCGAGCGTCAACAGGTGACACGGGCGCAAGTTGCAAAGTTCGTTCAGAAATGCGGCAAGCGTCGTGGATTTGCCGGAGCCTGTGCGTCCCGTGACGAGAATCAAACCTTGCGTTGCGTGAAAAAATTTTTTCAGCGCGGGCGGTGTTCCCAACGAATCAAGCGACGGAATTTTTTTTGCGATTAATCGAAATGCAAGCGCGGGGAATTTTCTTTGACGGTAGACGTTGACGCGGAAACGGCGATTAATTTTTTCGTCGACGTGCGAAAAATCCACCGCCAAATTTTTTTCGAGTTCGACTTTGAGTTTCGGCGACAACAATTCGTCCAAAAAATTTTCGACGGTCGAGTCGGTCAACGTTTCGCCGCGTGCAAAAAGTTCGCCCGTCACACGAAAAAAAGGCGGCTGCCCGACGGTCAGATGAATATCCGAGGCGTCGAGCGTTGCCGCATCATGCAAAATTTGTTCGAGCATTTAATTTCTTCCTTCAGACACAAACGATAATCATCACAAAAATTTTTTCGGCAAGTGATTCGTCGAGATTGACTGCCCAATAAAATTCGCCGTCGGGATTCGTCGCCTCATAAACGGGTGTTGTCGCCTCGTTGGCTTCAATCATAAGCAAAGAATCATGGGAGCCAATGACGTTCAAAAAGACACTGCGAGCGTGTTGTAGATTGTTTTTGACGGGCGGCGAATCAAGCGCGGCATTGACGGCGGAGACAGTCGGATTTTCGCCCGCCGCCTCACCAATTCCGACGAAAGTTTTTCTGCCGCAAGTCAACAAGTCTAAAAGGTCGGCACCGTCCACAGGCATTAAATACGGATAAACATCATCGTCGTACACCGAATGTATTCCGTGAACAATTTTGTATGAAAAATCTTCGACGGGCAGATTGACTTGTTGCTCCTCAAGATTTATGACGAGTCCGAAATTTTTTTCGAGATGCCGTAACTCGTCGGTGAATTCGACGCTTGCCGATTGAACAATCGCGACGGAAAGCCATACATTTTCGTTTTTCACGCAGTCCGCTATAAAGTGAGTTGTCTCGCATGTCGCCGCGTCGGTCAAGTCGGTCAGCATAAAAACCACGTTCAAGCCGCGAACAACGTCGGCAATTTGTTCGTGCGTAATGAATTTGATTTTATCGGACACATTCGGCGGCGCGTCGTCGGCAACCACAAAATATTTGATATGGGTACTGCGTTCGTGTGCGGCGACAAAAGCAACGGTCTGCAAAACGTTCGCGGTGCCGACAACAGCAACGTTCATTTAATTTCGTCCCTTTCCGAGGTCTTCGCCGGGCGTGGGCGCGTTGTCAATAATTGGTTCAGGTTCGCGAATCGGTTCGGGTTCATGATAAACGGGCTCCGGCTCGCGAATCGGTTCGGGTTCGCGATAAACGGGTTCGGGTTCACGAATCGGCTCCGGCTCACGATAAACGGGTTCAGGATTGCGAATCGGTTCGGGTTCCGGTTCGGGCGTGTAATCGGGAACACCTTCGGGTTTGTGCGTGTAATCGGGTTCGCGTGCAGGTTCCGGCTCACGATAAGTCGGTTCGGGTTCGTAATAACGTCCGCGTGACTGCGGTTCCTCTTCGTAATTATCGCGGCGACGGTTGTTTGACGGCGGCGGGTCGGCTGAAGATTTAACGTTGCGGCGTTCGACAACCAAATCTCCGAAATCGTGCGCGGGAATGTTGAGCAGGGCATTTTGCATGAAGTGACTCCAAATCGTTGCGGGAAGTCCGCCGCCCATAATTCCATCCAAACTTGAGTTATCGTCGTTGCCAATCCAAACGGCGGCGACGAGGTCGGGCGTGTATCCGACAAACCACGCGTCTTTGTAATCGCTGGTCGTGCCGGTTTTGCCTGCGGCGGGTCGTCCGATATTCGCACCTTTGCCCGTGCCTTTGTTGATGACATCTTCAAGCATCGTGGTTAAATCGGCGGCACTTTCCGCGCTGACAACTTGTCGGCCTTCGGGAACGGTTTCGTGAATGACATTGCCGTTGCGGTCGAGAACTTTTGTTATCGCGACGTGAGGCATGTGAACTCCGCCGTAAGCAAAAGTTCCGTAAGCCGAAGCAATTTCGAGCGGGGTGACGCCGCGTGTCAAGCCGCCGAGTGCCGTTGCCAAATTTGTATCGTTCGGGTCTCCGTCAAGCACGAAAGTTGTAATGCCCATTTCCTGCGCGTAATAAATCGGTTTGTCCATGCCGAGAGCTTGAGCGATTTTAACCGTCGGCACGTTCATTGAAAAAGTTGCCACGGTTCGCAAAGTTACGTTGCCGCTGAAGCGTCGGCTGTCGTTTTGCGGTTGCCAGCCGTTGATGTTAATCGGGCTGTCTTCAATGACGGTATCGGGCGTGTAATTATTTTCAAGCGCGGCGATAAATACAAACGGCTTGAACGCGGAGCCGGGCTGACGTTCCGCCATTGTGGCGCGATTGAATTGATCCGTGCCGCGTCCGCCGACCATTGCGCGAATGTAACCCGTCGAAGGTTCAATGGCGACAAGTGCGCCTTGCGGTTGAACAATTCCGTTTGCGTCCGTGTAATCTTGCGGCAAATATATCGTGACGGCTTCTTCCGCCATGCGTTGCATATCCATATCAATCGTCGTGTAAACTTTCAGACCGTCTTTGTAAACGGCGTCCGCGCCGTAACGGTCAACCAAAAGTTGCGTGACGTATTCGATAAAATACATTGCGTCTTTGTGCTTTTCGGGGACGTTGGGCGACGCGAAAGTCATTTCGCCTTTTTTCGCGGCGATGGCCTCGTTGTAATTGATGTAGCCGTAAGTAACCATTTGGTCAAGCACGGTGTTGCGGCGTTCCATTGCGGCGTTGATGTTGTTGAACGGCGAATAATAATTCGGGCTTTTGGGAATTCCCGCGAGCATTGCACATTCTGCCAAATTCAAATCTTCGACGTTCTTGCCGAAATAAGTTTTGGCAGCCGCCTGCACGCCGTAAGCACCTTGCCCGAAATAAATTTGGTTGAGATACAGCTCAAGAATTTCCTGTTTGGTGTATTGCTTTTCGAGTTGCAACGCGAGGAAAATTTCCTGAATCTTGCGCTTGTAAGTTCTGTCTTGCGTGAGGTAAGCATTTTTCGCGAGCTGTTGAGTTATCGTGGAGCCGCCCTCGGCAATTTCCTGCGCGACAATGTTCGTGTAAACGGCGCGCAAAAGTCCGCGCGGGTCAACGCCTTTGTGTTCGTAAAAACGATTGTCCTCAATCGCAATGAATGCGTGCTGAAGATTCGCGGGAATTTGTTCGATTTTGACGGGCACGCGATTTTCCGTGGCATGAATGATTGCAATTTCGTTGCCCGCCGAATCGTAAATGTGACTCGACGCGGGCGGCAAGATGTCTTTGGATAAATCGGCCTTTGCGTTGATGTTCGCGGTGACGAAACCGATGCCGACTCCGACAGCCATAACGATAACGAAAATTATAAGTCCGATGAAAATTTTCAGGAACGTTGAAGATTTTTTCTTCGGCGGCGGCGGTGGATCTTGGAAATCGTCGCGCACCTGAGGTGGCCTGTTCATAAAATCCCTCCCAAACGCCGCATATATTACCACAAACCGATTCGCCGCGTCTACAAAGCCTTTGATTAAATTTGTCGACGCGGGCAACCGTGTTTTACTTTTCGGCGACAATCCTGTATCATTAGCGGCACAAAACTTTACGGGGAGAAAATTTTATGACAGACGTACAAAACCGACACGACGGGCGCGGCATAAAAATTTTTCGGACGGGCGTAACTGAGGTGTGCCTGCCATTTTTAATTGCGGACGGCGAAAAAGTTCAACAAGTCGTTGCGAAAATTCGATTTACGGTCGCGCTTGTCGATAACTTGCGCGGGACGCACATGAGCCGCTTGATGGAAATTTTGACGGATTGGACGCAAGCGGAGCTGAAAATTTCCGACGTGGAAAAAATTTTACTCGACGCGCTGGAAAAACTTTCGACGGATTTCGCGGCGATAACTTTCGCGTTCAAATTTTTTACGGAAAAATTTTCGCCCGTGTCGCAAAAAAATTCTTTGTCGGCGGTGGATTGCGTTTGGGATGCCGAGCTTGAACGCGGCGGACGCATGAAATTTACTTTGGGATTGACGGTGCCTTTCACGTCGCTTTGTCCTTGCAGCAAGGAAATTTCGGATTTCGGCGCACACAATCAACGATCGTTGTGCAAAGTTCGCCTGACTTTCGCGGACGCGGAAAAACTTTCGGACGTGTCGATTGAAAAATTGGTGCGGCTGATTGAATCGCAAGGTTCGGCGGAAATTTTCCCGTTGCTCAAGCGTGAAGACGAAAAATTTGTAACCGAAGCGGCGTATCAAAATCCGAAATTCGTTGAAGATATTTTGCGCGATACTGTTTTGGCTTTGCGGCGCGTGGAAAATTTGGCGGCATTCGCGGTCGAGTGCGAGAATTTTGAATCGATTCATGCGCACAATGCTTTTGCAAGTCACGAAGAAATTTTATCGGAGGTATCGTCATGAAATATTTAAAAAAATTTTTCGTCACGACTCTGTTGCTGGTGACGGCAACTTTCGCAGGCTCCGCGCAGGCTTACGAGCTGAAAGAAATTCCGCTGACCGAATTCGATAACGTTTGGTTTGGCAACGCGCAAGACGATTCGGCGAAAACCGGCGTGACCGTCGCGATTTTTCCAAACGGTGCGCGTGTCGGCGTCGACATTTCCGGCGGCGGCCCCGCGTCACGTGAAACGCCCGTGATTTCCCCGACGACGGCTCCCACGCCCGTCAACGCGATTGTCCTTGCGGGCGGCTCGGCTTACGGTCTTGCGGCGTCCGATGGCGTCATGCGTTGGCTTGAGGAAAATAATATCGGCTTCGACACGCGGGCGGCACTCGTCCCGATTGTCGTGCAAAGCGACATTTACGATTTGACTTACGGTAGCGCGAAAATTCGTCCCGATGCGTCAATGGGCTACGACGCGTGCAAAGTTGCGAAACGTCACGCCAATTTTGTTTCGGGCAACTTCGGAGCGGGCACGGGCGCGACTGTCGGTAAACTCGGCGGCATGGCTCGTTCGCAAAAATCGGGGCTGGGCGTCTACGCAGTTCAGCTCGGCGAAATAAAAATTGCCGCGATTGTTGTCGTCAATGCTTTGGGTGACGTTTACGACGAACGCACGGGCAAAAAAATTGCCGGCCTGTTGACTGCCGACAGAAAAAATTTTTCGGATTCACGCGCCGAACTTTACAAGCTGACGACGCAAACGAATTTGTTCAATCGCGAAAACACGACGATCGGCATGATTATCACGAACGGAAATTTTGACAAGGCGCAGTTGACGAAAATCGCTTCGATGACGCAAAACGCTTACGCCCGCTCGATTAAACCCGTCGGCACGTTGGCGGACGGCGACACGATTTACGCGGCGTCCGTCGGCGAAGTTTCTGCCGATTTGAACATGGTCGGAACTTTGGCGGCGGAAGTCATGAGCGAGGCGATTCGGCGTGCTGTCGAAAGTTCGCAAATTCCCGACGAAGAATTTTTGCGACACGTTTTTAGGTGATAGCTGTTAGCTGTTAGCTTAAAGCTTAAAGCTTTAAGCTTTTAGCTTTAAGCTTTGAGCTTTGAGCTTTGAGCTTTTAGCCGTCGGTCAAAAATTCTTTCATCTGCTTGAAAATTTCTTCGCGCTTGCCTTTGGTGACGGTCGTCGTTTCGTTGACGGCGCGGTCGAAATTGCACAGCGCACTGAACAAACAATATTCGCAGGCGTCCTCGTCGGAAGATTTCGCGGGCTTTATGTCAATGCAACCGTCAAGAATTCTTTCGGCGGTCGTGAGCAAAATTTTTTCCGCGTAAGCGACAATCGTTTGAAGTTCGTCGCGGGCGGCAAGATTATTTTTTTTGAAGTCGACAAAATTTTTCGTGCTGTCGACGGCGTTTCGAATATTTTCATCGACGCGAATCAAGCCCGGCATTTTCAATTCGTCGACGGCGTTGGATTTCGCCTCTTCGTCGGTCAAGCCGCGTACCGAAGGAATTTTCAGCAGACAATACAACATTGCAACGCCTTCGCGCCCGCCGACTTCGGGAAGATTTTTCGCCGCGTTGAGATAAACCGCAAGTTGCAAGCTCAGCCCGTGAAAAATTTTTTCCAGCTTCAACGCCGCTTTGCCGGTCTTGTAGTCGACAATCAAAAAATATTTCCCGTCGTCGCTCAAGTCGATTCGGTCAATGCGTCCGCTCAAATCAAGTGCCGTGTCGCCGATTTTCAAATTTCCGTCGTCGAACGGTGCCTCAAAAATTTTCGGTTGAAATTGGCTGACTTTATCCAACTCAATAAGTCGCGTCAACGATTCGACGGCGACTTTTTTTATGCGTTCGCGGCGGTGCTCCAAAGTTTTCGTGCTTGACAGAATTTTGTTGTGAACTTTCGGCAATACGTCGGTTAAAATTTTTTCGACGCGCCCTTCAAGTTCGCTGTCTTTGACGGACGACCACGGACGATTTTCGTTTTTGAGTTCGCGCCCGAAACGGCTCATCACCGCGTGCAAAATGTTGCCGATGTCGGGGGCTTGAACTTTGTACTCGACGCGCTCTTGAAGATTCAGCCCGTGCGTCGCGAAAAATTTAAACGGGCATTCATTGAACTTTTCGATTTTGCTGACGGAGCCGCGAAAATTTTTTTCGGGCGCGTAAAGTTTTCGGGCGGTTTCGGGCGACAAAATTTTTTCCGTAAGCGCGAATTCAATTTCACTGCCGAGGTTGCTCAACACGTCGAGAGAAATTTTTTCCGTCGGGACGTTCGGGAAAATTTTTTGCAAACGCGTCGCCAAATTTGACGGGGAAATTTTTTCGCCGTTGTCGGAGGCAATCGGCCACGAAATTTGCAAAAGTTCCCGCGCAGAGTTCAGCCCGCGATAAATCAAAAATTTTTCCGCCAGTGCTTTTTCGTGTCCGCCTTTGGAAATTTCCGTGCCCGATTCGTTCAGGCGCATTCTGTCCGCGTCGTCGAGTAAATTTTTTTCGCTGAACTTGCGCGGAAAATTTTCGTCGCTGAATCCCAACACGAACAATGCCCGCGAATTCTGCAACGAATTTTGATCGAATTGCGCGACAGTCACTTCGTCGAGACCCAGCGGAATCAAAGACATTTCCAGCGCGTCGAGACCTTCGCCGATTATCGATTCAAATTCCCGCGTCGAAATTGTTTCGTCGCCGAGCGCGTCGACTACCTGTTCAAGCAAAGTTATAAAATCGTCCCAAATTTTTTCGTGTTCGCGAGCCTGCGCCAAATTTCCGCGAAGTTCTTCGGCGCGTGCCCGGTCGTCAAGTTTTTCGTGGACGTGCAAATCTTCAAGCAGATTGAACAGCGCGGTCGTCAAGGCGACAACATCACCGTCGGCGGCCTTGATTCGTTCGGCGAATTTTGCGAGCGGCGCGGAAACTTTTTTGCGGACTTCGTTGACCGTGTCGAGAAATTTTGTTTCGTCGTCGTTCGCGGGGCGCGCAGGCTCATCCAAATTTTTCACGCGCAGATAATCCCACGGGCGTTTCCAATTCGATGCGCCTTTGATTCCGAATTCGACAACGTAATTTTCCAGCAAGTCAATTTGGGTTGTTTCCGCCGCGAAAAAGCCCGTCCGCAGGCAACGGAAAATCGCTTCACGTCGCCAACCGTGCAGGACTTCCAAAGCCGAACGAATCAATTCCGCCAGCGGGTGATGCGTTGCGGGACGTTTTCTGTCCGCGAAAAAAGGCAACGCGTGCAACTCGAATATCGGCTTGATGAGCGCGAAATAAGTTTCGTCACGGAAAATTATTCCGATGTCGCGAAGTCTGTAACCTTGTTTGACGAGCCGCAAAATTTTCCGCGCAACCGCTTCGACTTCGGCGCGTTTGTTGACCGCTTCGACGAACTTCAAGCCGCCGTTGCCGTTGAAAGTTTTCGTCTTGCGTTCAAAAAGTTGACGTTCCAAAATTTTCAGCGTGTCGGCTTTGAATCTGCGCGGCGTTTCAAGTCGCGTGATTTTGTATTCGACGTGAACTTCGTCAGCCAATTCGCGGATTGTTTTGAGCGTCTGAAATGAGCGATTAAAAATTCCCACGTCCAAAACATTTTCGCGGCTGTTTAAGTCGGTGTCCATCGGCAAAGTTATATGAACGTTCGCGGCGCATTTGAACAGTTGACGCAAAAAATTTCGCTGTTGCGGGTCGAAGAAAATAAACCCGTCGATAAAAATTTCCGCGCTTGAAATTGTCGGTGACTGCGGCAAAAATTCCGTTGCCCGCTCCAACAAATTTTCGTCGTCGGTGAGTTTGTCGGTTAAAGCCGCCCGAAAATCTTCCGTCAACGTCGCCAAGTCGCGCAACTTGTCTTTAAGTTCGTCGTTGTCGACAACGTCCGCCGCGTGCGAAAGTTTTTCCGCGTCGATTGAATATGTGCGAAGTTCTTTCAGCTCGTCCGCCAAAAGTTCGGTAAAACCGCGCTGTTTGACTGCCCGCGTGAAAAATTTTAAATCTTGTGCCTTGTCGCGCCGCAATAAAATTTTTCTGAGCAACAAACGCCGCCCGATTTCCGAAAGTCTGACTGCAAGCCCGCCGCCGGTTTCGTCGAGAATTTGTCTTGCGAAGCGACTGAAACTGTTCATGCGCGTGTTGACTGCGCCGCCCGTCAATTCGGCAAGTTCAAGTTCTGCGCGGTAAGTTTGGTACGCGGGCAACAGAAAAATTATTTCGGTTTTGAGCGGGTTTGTCTCCAGAATTTTTTTTGCGCGCTCAAGACAGGCGAAAGTTTTTCCGACGCCCGCCCGCCCGATAATCAATTCGACCATGAAAATTTTCCTCCGTCAAAAAAAAGCTTTAAGCTGTAAGCTTTGAGCTTTAAGGGGTGCGAAACGTTTGTCCTCAAAGCTTAAAGCTCGAAGCTTAAAGCTCACAAAAATCACTGCTCAAAGATGTCGACGCGCTTTTGAGCCGCTCGCGCAATGTCGAACATTTTCACCAGCTCGGCAACGGCCTGCGTCGGCGAAATAATTCCGTTCAAGACCGCCGATTTAATTTCGGGCATTCGTCCGTTAATCACCGCGTCGCCGAAAAATAAATTGTGCAGGTGTTCATCAATCATCGCGTGCATCCAGTCCAAAAGTTGCGAATCCCGTCGACGTTGAAAAACGCCGCTTTCGGTCGTCATTTTTTGAAACAGGCGAATTACCTGCCAAAGTTCCGGCAAGCCGGATTTCGTGACGGCACTGGCAAGATAAGCGTGAGTCGGCCAACCTTCCGTTGCGGGGCGGATGAATTCCGTCATGCGTTCATATTCGCCGCGAGTGACTTTCGCCTTGACGAGATTATCGCCGTCAGCTTTGTTGACGACAATCGCGTCAGCAAGTTCCATGATACCTTTTTTGATGCCCTGCAAATCGTCGCCCGCGCCCGTCAAAACAACGAGCATAAAAAAATCCACCATTGAGCGCACGGTTGTTTCGGATTGCCCGACGCCTACGGTTTCAATCAAAATCACGTCGTAGCCCGCCGCTTCGCACATCAACATAGTTTCGCGACTTTTGCGAGCCACGCCGCCCAAAGTTCCGCCGGCGGGGCTGGGACGGATAAACGCTTCGGGACGACGGCTCAAAGTTCCCATGCGCGTCTTGTCGCCGAGAATTGATCCTTTCGTTATTGAACTTGTCGGATCAATCGACAGCACCGCAACTTTATGCCCGTCGTCGCAAAGCATATTGCCGAACGCCTCAATTAATGTGGACTTGCCCGCGCCGGGGACGCCCGTTATGCCGATTCGCAACGCCTTACCCGTACGCGGCAGAAGTCTTTGCAAAACTCGTTGCGCTTTGGCGAAATGTTTCGGGCTGTTGCTCTCGATTAAAGTTATCGCTCGCGACAAAATCATTCTGTCGCCGCGTGTCACGCCGTCAACAAGTTCGTCCTCCGTCAAAGTCATTCGGCGTTTCGGCTTGAACGCGCCCGAAGCAAACGCGGGGTTGATATTTCCGACCGTCGTATCTTTAATGCCTTCAATGCCGCTCATGACCGCCGATTGATTCGAGACCGCCCAATCGGGTGTCGTCGTCGTGTAATTCGCCATTTCGTCAGCTCCTTTCAATTCGTGTCAAAAATTATTGCAAGCCCGTATTTTTTTCCTTCCTTGTCAACAAAATCTTTCGACAGCTCCAACGTTACTTCCAACGGTTCATCGACAGGCGGCAAATTCACTTCAATCAAGCCGTAAGTTTGAACGGGCACTTGGTAAAGTTCCCTGTCTTCGACTGAAACGGTCAGCGTCATACCTCTAATTTGACTCTCTTCGGGAGGCCAAACGAAATACGGCACCGCAACTTTGGGTTTGTTGCGCACGAGCATGGAAGATTTTTTGCCGCGCATGACGTAAAATGAATATTCTTCTTTTCGAGCTTCGGGGTAAAAATTTTCCAGTGGCACCGCGTCGCAATTCGGCTTGTAATTGAGCAGACCAAAATTTTCTTTTTGCACGGCGAGACAATATTTCGCGGGATGATGGTTTTTGTAAAGGATGTGAAACCGCGAAGGGTTGTAAAGATTTTCCGCTGTCGCAGGTTCAATGAACAAATCCCGTGCCAAATCTTTTCGGACGAAAAACGCGTTGACGCCGATAAAATTCGTGCCGATCAGTTGATAGCCGAGTTCGCGCCCCAAAAGTTCCAAAGATTTGAGCGAGGCTCCCTGCCAATCCGAGCCGTCCCAAAGGTGTCGCTTGTCGTAAGCTTGAATCCATTCGCAATTCGGCGGAAACTTGGAGTTGTATTCGATGACGACGACACGCGGCTTGACGACGTTAATCGCCCGCCAAACGTGCCAATCGTTGCCGTCAATGTCGATACTGAGTAAATCAATTTCGCCGGTAAAACCGCACGCGCTGAAAAGTTCGTTGATGTTTTCCCGCGTGATGAAAGCACTCAAAATTTTTAGCCGATCGTCGGCAATGATGGGAGCAAATTTTTCGTGAATTTCTTTGACGCAATTTTCGTCTCCGTCAATCCAAAGCCCGCGCCAGCCTTTGAACAGCAGATAATGACTGTTGCACTCCAGCCCGTTCTGCACGCCGAATTCGATAAAAATTTTGTTCGTCGTGCCCACGCGGTTAAAAATTTCTTCGATGATGCCATCTTCGTCGTTCTGCGAATAGACCTTGAAGCCGTAATACTCCAGACATTTTTTGTCGGTAAGCCGTGCCCGTGTTTCCTCCTCAAATTTCGGACTCAAACCGAGTTGTGCGTAATCAAGGGTAGAATTGTAATAGTTCAATGTCGATCGCTCCTTTCACGAAAATTATAAATTGCGTAAATGTCTTGTCAAGCGTTGAAAAAATTGCCCGTTTGTGTTACGTTTCGCCCGAAAAAATTTTTTGACGATAGGAGTTTTTAACATGAAAAAATTTTTGGCAACAATGGCGACTGCGGCAATTCTCACCGTTTCGGCGGGCGTGGTGTCGGCGGCGGAATTCAGCGACGTTAATTCAATGCATTGGGCATATCCGAGCGTCACGGCAATGGCGGACGCGAAAATTATTCCGCGTTCCAAAGACGGAAAATTTTACGGCGACAAAAATGTTACGCGTTCCGAAATGGCGCAGATGGCGGCAAATCTCCTGTTGAAAGTTTCGCCCGAATCAAAAGCCGCCGCAAAAAATTTTGTCAAAAAATATTCCGAGAACGGCGACAAAGCTGCCACGCGTTTTGAAATTGCAACCATGCTCGCGGAAGTTTACGCCAAAGCTCATAAAGGCAATCTTCCGGACGTGACGACTACTTTTATTGACGTGCCCGCCGAACATTGGGCAGCCGAATCCGTCAATTTGATGGTGGCGATAAAAATCATGGAAGGTTACGGCGACGAAACTTTTCGCGGCGATCAAAGGATGACGCGCTACGAAGCCGCACTGGCTCTTGCCACACTTTACAAAATTTTGTCCGCTTGACGCAGAAATTTTCCGTCCGTCACACACGTCGACCGAATTATTAAAACAGCATTGCAAAAAAGGCTTGAAAAAAATTTTCGTCTGTGCTATATTCTGCGCGGTTTAAGAATTTCGCTGACGGAGTCGGACGATTTGAGGAAACACGGCCACTCAACTTTGAAACCTCCCGACGCGGAAATCGCGAACCGAAGATGCTATTATTCGGTTTAATTTATTGGAGGTCTTCATCATGAAGAAATCAGTAGCAGCGGCTTTGGCGGCGGCGTTCGTCGTCGGCACAAGCGCAACCACGTTCGCAGCGGCTAATCCGTTCAGCGACGTTCCTGCGGGTCACTGGGCTTATCAGTCCGTTGCAAAACTCGCACAAGCAGGCGTTATCGAAGGTTACGGCGACAACACGTTCCGCGGCGACCGCAACATCACCCGCTACGAAATGGCGCAGATGGTTGCAAAAGCCATGGCGAAAAATCCTTCGGGCGTGACGAAAGCTGATCTCGACAGACTCGCGGCGGAATTCCGTGATGAGTTGGATGCTCTCGGCGTTCGCGTTGCCGAACTCGAAAAGTACGCCGACAAAGTTGTTTGGACGGGCGAACTTCGTTACCGTTACTGGGCAACCAAGGAAGATACCAAAATCGACGGTCACAAAAGCGACAGAAAGACCACCAAAAACCAACTTCAAATGCGTTTGTTCCCGACCGCAACCGTCAATGACAACTGGAAACTCAAAGCTCGTATGACGGCCAGTGCCGACATGCGCGACGACACTTCCGGCGACTTCAAACTCACCTACGGCTACGCGGAAGGCACTTACGACAAACTTCGCATCAACATCGGTAAAATTCCGTTCTACACCAACGTCGACGACGGTCTTGTCATGGATGATTACATGAGCGGCGCGCAAATCATTTACGGCGATAAATTCAAAGTTGCTCTCACGGCAGGTCGCTGGAATTTGGACAACGCCAACCTCGAATTGGATCGTGCCGGTTACAAAGATGTGTATCATTTCGTGACGGGCGACACGTTGAGCCTTGACGACGCGGCGGCAAGCTACCAGGGCATTGAAATTTCCTACGGCTCCCGCGACGACTTCTATATCGGCGCAGGTTACCACCACTTCCGCAGTGACGACTTCGGCAAACTGCCCGGCTATTACAAGACGACCAAAAGAAATAGCGACAAAAATGCCAACATCTGGGCAGTCGGCGCAAGCTATAACTTCGGCGGCGATGTGACTTTGGCGGGCGCATTCGCGAAAAACCAGAAAGCTGAAGCGTTTGAAAAGGCGTACACCATCTCGCTCGACTACAAAGGCGCAAACCGCAAGAATGCCGGCAGCTGGGGCATCGGCGCGGCTTATCGTTACGTCGGACAAAATGCCTCGTTCGCTCCGACTTACGATGTCTTCAATACCACCAACAAAAAAGGCTTCGAAGTTTACGTCGACTGGGCACCGCTCATGAACACCTACGTGAAATTGAACTACTTCAAAGGCAAGACGCTCGACACCAAGGAAGACACTCAAACTTTGTTCGGGCGCGTGAGCTGGTTCTTCTAAGCAAATCTTTCAACGCGATAAATCTTTCCTCGACTTCGGTCGGGGATTTTTTTTTGCGTAATGAGGAATGAAATTTCAATGCGCAATGTAATTATCGGCAACGGCAGGGATTTTTTTTGTTCGCGCAGGAAAAATTTCCCGTTGGCAGAATCAATCACAGGAAAAATTTTTCAGACACGCCAATCAACTCCGCAACAAAAAATTTGCAGCAAAAAAATAAAAACCATTTTCGCGAGGAGGGTACAAATTGGCAAAATATATTTTCGTGACGGGCGGCGTGGTTTCATCGCTCGGCAAAGGCATAACGGCGGCTTCACTCGGCAGATTGCTCAAAAGTCGCGGCTTGAAAGTCACGATTCAAAAGTTTGACCCGTACATCAACATCGACCCCGGAACAATGAGCCCGTATCAACACGGCGAAGTTTTCGTAACCGACGACGGCGCGGAAACCGATTTGGATTTGGGACATTACGAACGCTTCATCGACATCAGCTTGAGCAAACATTCCAACACGACGACCGGCAAAGTTTATTGGTCTGTGCTCAACAAGGAACGCAAGGGCGATTATCTCGGCTCAACCGTGCAAGTTATCCCGCACGTTACGAACGAAATTAAAGCTCGCGTTTATGCCGTCGCCGAAAAAGATTCTGCGGACGTTGTCATCACCGAAGTCGGCGGAACCGTCGGCGACATCGAAAGTTTGCCGTTCCTTGAAGCGATTCGCCAAGTCAAAAAGGAAGTCGGCAAAA
>CAMUZL010000032.1 GCA_947165185.1 uncultured Selenomonadales bacterium | reverse complement strand
CGAACGAAGTCATTGACGGCGGCGTTGTCGGTCTGTCGATTATGGCGCAATACGTGACGGGCTTGCCGCTCGGCACTTTTCTTATCGCGTTCAACATTCCGTTTTTGTGGCTGGCGTACAAACAGATCGGCAAAGATTTCGTCATCGCCACGATTGTTGCAATTATTTTCCTGAGCATTTGGTCTGAAGTTGTCGGCGAATATCCGAAAGTTACGGACGATTCATTTCTTGCGGCGATTTTCGGCGGAATAATCGACGGGCTGGGCGTCGGCTTGATTATGCGGGCGGGCGGCTCACTCGACGGCACGGAGATTGTCGCGATTATCGTCGACAAAAAAACAATCTGGTCGGTCGGCGAAGTCGTCATGTTTATCAACCTGTTCATCTTGAGCGGCGCGGGTTTGCTCTTCGGCTGGGATAAGGCAATGTATTCGCTGTTCGCTTACTTCGTCATTTCCAAAATGATTGACGTGGTTATAAAAGGTCTCGACGAAATGTACGCGATTATGATTGTCTCGAATGTTCCTTACGAATTGACGGACGAACTTAACGCGAAACTCGGACGCGGCGTCACGCTTTTGCACGGCGAAGGCGGCTACACCCGTCAAAGCAAAGAAATTCTTTATTGCGTCGTCACGCGTCTGGAAGTCGACAAACTCAAGCGAATTGTTTCGGACATGGACGAACACGCTTTCATAACGATTTATCCCGTCAACGACATTGTCGGCGGACGATTCAAAAAGTCCGGACACTGATTTTTGTCAACACACGACAAAGTTGCTATAATTCAACAGTCAGTTGTCAGTTTGATGACTCCAAACTAAAAGCTAAAAGCTAAAAGCTCTAAGCTAAAAGCTAACATGAGGTGAATTTTTTAATGAGAGCAACTCAACTTTACGCGCCGACACTTCGCGAATCGCCCGCGGAAGCCGAACTCGTCAGCCATAAACTGATGTATCGCGCAGGTTTGATTCGCAAAGCGGCGGGCGGTTTGTATTCTTATCTGCCGCTCGGTTGGCGCACGATGAAAAAAATCATGCAGATTATCCGCGAAGAAATGGACGCAAAAGGCGGGCAAGAATTAATGATGCCGATTGTTCAGCCGGCGGAAATTTGGAAAGAGTCCGGACGTTGGGCAGTCTACGGCGATGAAATGATGCGGCTCAAAGACAGACACGGCAGAGAATTCGCGCTCGGTCCCACGCATGAAGAAATGATAACCACGCTGATTCGCGACGAAGTCCGCTCGTACAAGCAACTGCCGTTCATGCCGTATCAAATTCAAAACAAGTACCGCGACGAAATTCGCCCGCGTTTCGGTTTGATGCGCAGCCGCGAATTCGTCATGAAAGATTTGTATTCGTTCGACAGAGACGTTGACGGCATGAATATTTCTTACGACAAAATGTACGACGCCTACACAAAAATTTTCACGCGTTGCGGTTTGAAATTTCGTCCCGTCGAGGCGGACAACGGTGCCATCGGCGGCGGTCATTCCCACGAGTTCACGGTTTTGGCTCCCAGCGGCGAATCTTCCATTGCTTACTGCGAGGCGTGCGATTTTGCCGCTTCCGACGAAAAAGCCGAACTCAAAACCATTCATGCTCAAGCAGAGGAACTTCGCCCGATTGAAAAAGTTTCGACGCCCGATTGTCACACGATTGAGCTTGTCAAAAATTTTTTGAACGTGCCGATTGAAAAGACGATTAAAGCCGTTGCGTTCATGGACGACGACGAACGGTTGATTGTCGCGTTCGTGCGCGGCGACCACGAAGTCAACGAAATTAAAGTTTTGAACGCGGTTGACGGCGCGAATCATCTTTACATGGCGGACGAAAAATTAATCACGGCGGCGGGAAGCGTCGCGGGTTTCATGAGCCCGATCGGTTTGAAGGCCGGCGCGATTGTCGTCGTCGACCAAACGGTTATGGAAATGTCTAACGCCGTCGCCGGTGCCAACGAGGTCGACGCGCATTTTATCAACGTCACGCCGCGCAGAGACTTTGACGCCGAAAAAATTATCGTCACCGATATTCGCATGATTCGCGAAGGCGACCCCTGCCCGCATTGCGGCAAGCCCGTCAAAATGACACGCGGCATTGAAGTCGGGCAAGTCTTCACGCTCGGCAGAAAATATTCCGAAGCTCTGCACGCGACTTTCCTTGACGAAGACGGCAAAGAAAAATTTTTCGAGATGGGCTGTTACGGTATCGGCGTCGGGCGGACGATGGCGGCGACGATTGAGCAATGCAACGACGCGGACGGAATCATTTGGCCGCGAGCAATCGCCCCGTTTGAAGTCGTCGTCGTGCCCGTCAACGCCAAAGACGACGCTCAACTTGCGCTTGCCACGGAGATTTATGACGAACTCAAATCTGCGGGCGTCGACGTTTTGATTGACGACAGGCGCGAACGTGCGGGCGTCAAGTTCAAGGACTGCGATTTAATCGGCTATCCGTTGCGCGTGACCGTCAGCCCGAAAACTTTGGCGGGCGAGCCGGTTGAAGTCAAAATCCGTCGCAGCGGAGAATTTTTACATTTCGACCGCGGTGAACTCGTCGCAAAAATTTCTGCGCTGTTGGAGACTTTATAAATGAAAACTGCTTTGACAATCGCCGGCTCTGATTCTTCGGGCGGCGCGGGCATTCAGGCGGACTTGAAAACTTTTTTGGCGAACGGCGTTTACGGCATGAGCGCGATAACCGCTTTGACCGCGCAAAATACTTGCGGCGTGCGTTCAGTTTTAAATTCGACGGCGGAATTTTTGGGCGACCAACTTGACGCGATTTTTGAGGACATTTTTCCTGACGCCGTGAAAGTCGGCATGGTTTCTTCCGCGACGCTGATTGAAGTCATTGCCGAAAGATTGATTCGTTACGGCGCGAAAAATATCGTCGTCGATCCCGTCATGGTTGCCACGAGTGGAGCGCGACTGATTGACGAGGATGCCGTTCAAACTCTGCAAGAAAAACTTTTTCCGCTTGCGACGATTATCACGCCGAACATGCCCGAACTTGAAGTTATCATCGCTGAAAAAATTTCTTCGCCACGTGACGCCGAACTTGCCGCACAAAAAATTTTCGACCGTTACGGTTGTGCTGTCCTTGCCAAAGGCGGGCACGGGCAAAACGACGCCAACGATTATTTGTTCGACGGCGCGGGCACATGGTTTCACGGGCGACGAATCGACACGACGAACACGCACGGCACGGGTTGCACGCTAAGTTCAGCAATCGCCGCCAATCTCGCCAAAGGACGCGACTTGAAAACTTCCGTCGGGCGTGCGAAAACTTATTTGACGGGCGCGCTGTCGACGGGCTTGAATCTCGGCAACGGTTCGGGTCCGCTCGACCACGGCTTTAATCTTTGTGACGCAGATTTTATCGATTGAAAAAATTTTCCTCGACAAAACGTCGGGGATTTTTTTGTTAAAGGATTTGTTTCACCGCCGAAGAATCAACTTGACGAAACATTTTGAGCGAGGTGAAGTCCGTGGATAAGTACGAATTGATTTACTTGCTTGACGACCCCGAAGTCCGCGAAAAAATTTTGTCCGTCGTCAACAAGCGCGAAACTTCAGCAACGCCGCAAAACTTTTTCCGTGCGAATGATGACGTTCGGCGACTCAAGGAACAGTTGCGCTCCGTTGAATCGGAACTTGAAACGCTCCGCGCAGAAAATTCGCGGCTGAATAATTCTTTGACGCAAACTCAACAGCGGGCAACGAAATTTCAGCGCGACGCCGACACCTGGAAAAATTCTTACGACGACGCCAAACGTCAGGCGGAAACTTATCGGCAAAAATTTGACGACGCGCAGGAAAAAATTTCGCGGCTGGAAAATTCCGTTGACGAACTCAAAATAAAGTTGCGGGACGGCTTTGCTCGCGGGCAAGAACTTTTCCAAAAATATCAACGTGTCGGTGCTCATGCGCGGCAAATTTTGGGCACAAGCGTTTTCGTTCGCGATGACTTCACGTCGTTTATCTGCGGCGGCGCACAGACCGATTCGCTCGAAAAAATTTGGGACGTGCTGAAAAGTTGCGTCATGAGCGGCAACCAAAACGACGCCGAAATTCTTTGGGAAATTTTTGAGTACTGCCTTGAACTCGTCAACGCGTCGAAGTCGGGCAAAGGTTTTTCGATTTTGTCCGTCAACGTCGGCGACCGCTTCGACTCGGATATTCACAGCGAAGGCGGTGCCGGCCGCGCTCAAGGGAAAATTTCCGTCGTGTGCTTGCCCGGCTTCCGTAACGACTACAACGGGCGCATCATCCGCAAAAGCATCGTTCAGGTTGGTTAATCGAAAGGAGCTGAATCCATGAAACGAGTGTATTTCGATTACAACATTTACGTTAAATTGGCGAAAGGAACAATTCTATTGCCCGAAAATTATTCGCAGTGCGCAAAAATTTACGTGAGTGTTGCCCATGCGGAAGAATTTTTCAATGCCAAAGACAAAAATACATCACCGGAAAACAGCGAGCACATTGAAAAGCTGTGGAATTTGCTTACTCACGATTTGAATAACAACGGCGTTTTGAATCCCTCTCCTACAAGAATTTTGAACAAACAAGAAAAACTTTCTGACGCTTTAGATCGGGTTCGTGAATACGATACCCGGCAAACCATCAAAGAGCACGCGGAAACAATTCATTCTACGCAACAGGCGGCCACGGCTGCTGTTTTCGCTCAAGATAAATCGAGCATGGACAACAGCAATTTGTCACGTGAAGAAATCTGGAAACGTTCCGAAGTTATCGCGGCTCTCGGTAAATGTCGCGCAGAATGTGATTTGCGAAATCGTGAATCCCCGATGGCATTAACCAAGAATTATGGTTGGTATATCGCTCGGCTCATCTCCCGAATCACTTATTTGAAGCCTTTTGACCTTAAGCAAAACATCTTTAAAGGCGAGCGTCCGAATTTCTATCAACTGGAATTTTTAATGGAATTCCTTCAAAATGTCCTGAACGGTTGCGGTTACAACAGAGACCGAGATGTACGGACAGTTAATTCCGGCGTCTACGACACCGAGCACGCGATTTATGCGTCTTACTGCGATTATTTTGTAACTGACGACAAAAGATTGAGTAAACGTCTCAACGCGATTTACTACTACTTGGGCTTGAAAACCGAATGCATGTCGTTTGATGAATGGTGCAACACGATAAAGGAGCTGAACACATGAACGAAAAACCCGCTGTCAATCGCCCGACGTTGAAAAAAGTTTTGAACGTGCCGCGTGTGCAAATTCCCGCGCTCGTTACCTCAACCGCCGTCGCGAACATTTCTGCCGCCGCCGACAAAGTCAAAGCCGACATCTTGAAAATTGTTGCGGACATTGCGCCCGCCTGCGATAAAACTTTTATCATGATGAAGAACAAAAAAGTTTGGTTCGACAGGAACAACGCCGCCATTTATCCCAAGTTCGAGGAGTTCACGTTGCCGCAATTCAAGACCAAAGGTCAGCCGTCGAAAAATTACAGCGTCGACTTCGAGGGCTTTCATTTCGTCGGCATGACGCGCCGTGAAGGCATGAACAGTTTCACGGAACTTGAACGCAATCCCTATCTGCAGGACAACGGCAACTTTAGAAATTTCCCGAACTCTGAAAACCGTTTCAACTGCGTCTTGACGGGAGATCTTAATTCCAAAAGCGGCGTGTGGTATTTTAAATCAAATTCATGCTGTCATTCTGACGATACCGAAAATATTTTTACGTTGGTGCCGATTTGCAGATTGAAGGGAAAGGACTGCCGGCGTATCGGTTTCGTCGAAGCGGTTTTACTCTGGCTGAAAAACGGTCTTGTCCCCGAAGGCTTGAGCGACGCCGACGAGCGCGAATACCTCCGAATCATGAACGAGTACAAAAATCTTTTCGCATACCTTGAAGTCAACGACGACGAAATTCATCTTGCCGAAAAAATCAGCGGCGACTTGTCGGCTCTTGTTGCGGAACTTGCGCCCGCCTGCGATAAAACTTTCGTCATGATGAAGAACAAGCAGGTTTGGTTCGACAGGAACAACGCCGCGCTTTATCCGAAGTTTGAAAATTTTTCTTTGCCACGATTTAAGTATTATGATACTTCATGTGCAAATTACAGCGCAGACTTTGACGGTTTTCTCTTCGTACCGATGACGGTAACCGAAGGGTTAAACTCTTTTACAGATTCATCGAGAGACAACCCGTACAAGAAAAGCAACGGCGACTTTGAATACTTTCATAACGTGGCATACTACCATGATGTCATGACGGGCGAAATAGATTCTAACGGTTATCCTCGTTATATTTATCAAAGCGGTTGGACTACAATGAACAGTAGTAGTTACATAACCCTCGTCCCGATTCACAGATTGCGCGGAAAAAATGCGGCGACGATGAGTTATCCCGAAGCGTTGCTCGCGTGGATTGCAAACGGTTTGATTCCCGAAGGTTTGACGCCAAAGCAGGAAAAATTTTATCAGACATTCATGACCGATTATCCGAAACTTGAGGATTACATTTCGGGCGACGGCGACACGATAAAGTTTGACGAAGAAAAATTTAAAGCGGACGTGCTTGCGGGGCGTTTCACTGAAAAAGTTTTCGATTACGATTTCGATATTCGCGGGACACTTGACGGCGTGATGAACGGTTCGCGAAAATATACCGGCTCCGTTGCCGCGCTGAAAAAAGAATTGCTTGATTGCGACCACAAACGCGCCGACATTGAGCCATACGACGAGCGACAACTCACCGACGTGAATCGCGGGCACTGGGAACTTTTCGAGGACGCGGCGGCTGACACGGCGGAAGTTCAGTTGCCCGCCGGTGAAATGCTTGTTGCCCGCCCGCCGCAGTTGGACGTTCGACTTAACGGGATTTGCGCGATTGACTTCGGCACGAAAAGCACGATTGTCGTTTGCCGCGACGGTGAAGCGCGAATGTTGCGCGTCGGCAAGGGCGACTATTCCAAAGCTCCGACAATGAAAGATTTTGAAAATCCGACCGTGATTCATCTGCGCGATGTTGAAAAATTTCTTGCGGCGTATCGGGCACGCGACGGGCGACCGTTTACCGAATGGAATCAAGTTACCGTTTCGCATCAGGCGGCGGACGCGATTTTTCAAAACGATGTCGGCAGTTCCGTTTACAATTCGGTTTTCAGCGAACTCAAGCAGTGGGCGAAGGACGAGCAAAGTTATCCCGTGCTGAAAGATTTGCAGGGCTTCACGCTGGAAATTAAGCCGTATCTTGAGACGCGGGAAATTGACGCGGGCAACTTCGACCCGATTGAAATTTACGCTTATTATCTCGGGCTGTACATCAACAACATGCACCGACAAATTTATCTGGATTATATTTTGTCGTTCCCCGTCAACTATCGGAAAGATATTCGCGAGCGGATTCGCAAAAGTTTCGAGTGCGGAATAAAAAAATCTCTGCCGCCCGCAATTCTTCACGACGACGAGATGATGAAACGTTTCCGCGTGTATTTGGGTGCGAGCGAGCCGGCCGCTTATGCGATCAGTGCGCTTGAAGGTTTCGAGTTGGAGCCGAAAACCGTCGGCGAAAAAGTTGCTTACGGCGTTTTCGACTTCGGCGGCGGCACGACCGATTTTGACTTCGGGATTGAGACCGTGCCCGAAAATCGTCGACGCAATTTCATAATCGAGCAATTCGGCTTCAACGGCGACGTGACACTCGGCGGCGAAAATATTTTGGAACTGCTTGCTTACGAAGTTTACAAAGACAATCTTTCCGTCATGCGCGAGAAAAAAATTCCGTTCGCGTTGCCGGCGGGCTGTGAAATTTTTGCGGGCGCGGAAACTTTGGTAAGCACGACCAAAGGCGCGGCGGCTCACATGAACACGCGTGTTTTGGCGGAAAAACTTCGCCCGATTTGGGAAGACACGGACGAGCGCAAAAATTTGACCGAAAAGCCGCTGGACGTTACTTTGTTTTCGAGCGCGCAACAAGAGGAAGGCAAATACTCTGTCGGCTTGAATTTGGATATTCACGCGGACAAGCTGGACAAATGCATCGAAGACCGAATCCGTGTCGGCGTCGTGAATTTTTTCCAGTCGCTCAAAAGCGCGTTCAGCGGCCGCGAAGTTTATCCCGTGCACATTTTCCTTGCCGGCAATTCGTGTCGTTCGCCCGTCGTGAAAAAAATTTTCGACGAATTCATCAACCGCGAAGACCCCGATAAGTTCGTCTTACACATGCCGCTTGGCTTTGAAAAAATTTCCGTCAAAGAAAAAATCGCCGCGCTTGCCGAAAAAATTGCCACCGAAATTTTAAACGAAGACGCAAAAATTATCGGCGGTGCTTTAATCGAAGCGGCGAAAAATATTTCCGTTGCGGCGGATGAAATTGCTGCGCTTGTCGGTGACGAAAAACTTGGCGCGTATCAAGCCGCCGAACTTTCCAAACACGCGAGGGACGCCATTGCCGCCGCCGAAAAATTTTCAGGTGACGCCGAAAAAATTGCCGACGAAGCAATTCAGCTTGCCGAACACGCCAAAACTTTTTCGGACGCGATTAAAGATTTCGTCGCGAAAACCGCGCCCGAAACCTCGCCGAACGTCACGGAACTCGACAAACAGCGCACGGGCAAAACCGGCGTGGCGTTCGGACTGCTCAGGTGTCGACGCGGCGGCAAGGACGTTAAAATCGTCAACAAGAACGTCGACGCGAGCGGCGAAATGATTTTCCCGTACTTCCTCGGCGACGCGGGCACTGACGGCAACACTTTCACCGTGCGAATCGGGCGCGACGTCGGCTACGGTCAATGGGTTTACTTTACCTTTGCCGACGAACCCGAATTTGAAATTTGTTACACTTCGGCTCCGCGTGCCTTGCAAAATAAATTGCCCGTCGCGCAGGTTTCAATGGCGCACTGCATTTTTGACGACGACGAGGCGAGCGATGACGAAGATGTCGGCGTTTACGTCCGAAAAGTTTCGCCGAACGAAATTGAATACGCAGTCGGGCGCGCCGAAGATTTTGCGGGCGAATTCGGCGGGAAGATTTATCGGCAAAAACTGTGACCGCAAAAAAATTAACCGCCCGATACGTCGAGCGGTTTTTTGTTTGCGAACACGTCACTTGATGAAGTTCAGGTAGATGAGCAACAGAATCAGCCCGGGCACGCCCAGCACGCCGACAATCAGCGCGTGGACGAAAGTTATTTTTATCGCGACAAGTCCCGTCAAATTCACGACGTAAAGAATTGCCGCGCCGATTAAACTGTTCCAAACGATTTTGAACGGCAACTCAATCATGAATTTCAGCACGAGAATTATCACGACGCCGATAATCAAGCCGCCCGCAATTTTAATCAGTTCAATATCCATAAAAAACCTCCCGAAAAATTTTTCAGCGCACGGAAATCGTCAACGTGTTGTAAGTGATTGACTGCAACGACAAATCCGCCGTAGTCAAAGCCTGAAGTTCGTTAAAGAGCGTCTGCGGTGAGCCGCCGTATTGCACGCTGAAAACTGCGCGGCCGCCTTCGTAAGTCGACAGATTGACGCCTTTGACGCGATTGACTTGACCGAGCGCGCTTTGCACGAGATTAATTTTGCTGAAGTCCGAGCCGTAAACGACGACTTCAACGTTTTGTTGCGAAGTGTACATGCCCGTTATCCGCTCAACGAAATATTCGCCCATCTGTTGTCCCGCCGCCGCCAAAGCTTTTTTGGACGCAACCGCCTGCGAATTGTCGTAAGCGGAACCGAATTTGCCGTCAGCCGCGATAATTTGTCCCGTGCGCACGATGAACATTTTCGCTTCGACGCGGGCGCGGCAAGCCTGCATGTTCGTTCGCTGATTGCCGGGGAGCCACTGCCCCGGGTCGCCGACGCCTTCCGAAAAAGCTTCGCCGACAATCATAATGTCCGCGCCGAATTGTTGAGCGGCTTGACTCATCTGCGCGGCGGTCATGTTAAGCGGATTGGAAATATTTAATCGTGCGCCGACTTCAATCACGTTTGAAAATCCCGCGTTAATCAACGCTTTGACGATTGCCGTTTCGCCTGCGGGGTCGGGCACGCGATATTGAATGTGACTTTCGGGGACGTAGACGGCAATTTTCGGGTTGCGCAACTGCACGTTGATAATGCCCAGCCGCGTCAATTCGTTCATTAATTTGGAATTCGGCTGATCGTCGACAGTCGCGTTAATCGTCACGCGCCAAGTGCCCGAAATTTGTTCGCGGTTGACGACGTTATAATTCGTGACGAATCCGCGAGACTGCGTGTAAATTTGGTCGCGAATCAGCATGGAATTTTGCACGAGCGTTTCCGAATCCACCAGCACGCCCAAAGTGTTTTCGACGGCCGCCCGAAGTGCGTCGTTCTCCGCGTCCGAAGGCGTCATGCCCGTGCCGGTCACCGTGACGGACTTCGCCAGAGCCGTCACCGAAAAAATTATCAGCAACGAAAAAATTATTGCCGCGAATCGTTTCATGTCGTCAGCTCCTTTTAACAACGTCGCCTTTGTGAATTTCGCCCGATTCTTTTTTGCAGACCGCGTAATCGGAATTGACTTCGGTGACTTTGATTTTCCCGACGACGGTTTGTTTCACGGCGACAACTTTCCCGTTGACGACAATCGGCGCACCTTCGCGGGCAACCACCAAAGTTTCGCCTTTGCGAAGTCCGTCGAGTGAGCCGCGATCAATGTAAACGTCTTCGCCCGAAATTTCGGCAATGCGTGCGCGGAAGGGATTGACGCTGTCGAGTTCCTTAAGAAAATTTTCGGCGGCATCTTGGCAAGCCTCGTTCAAAGCCTCAAGTTGCGTCGTGCCGGTCTTCGTGCCTTCGATGGTTTTTGCGATTATAATTTCGCCCGTCGTGTTGTCGACGAAACGAATTTCCATCTGCACGCGGCTTTTGAACTTCTTGACGAAACCGTCAGCCATTTGCCCGATTTGTCCGAGCCCGAACATATTGCCGATTGTGGAAGCCGTTTTGGCCGTGGGATTGTCGCCGATAATCGCCATTGTAAGTTTGCCGACAAGCGAATAATCCGCGCCGGAAAGTTTGCCCATCTCCGCAACTTTGTTCGGGTCGGACGCGATATTTTGAAAACCTTGTTCGCGCATAACCGTACCCATTTGCGCACGTTCGACGACGGTGTAACCGCCGCTTGAATGAATTGCAACAATCAACTGCTCCGTCATAATTTCGGCAACGCGTTGGTCGCTGTAGCCCGAAACATTTTGCAACGGCATAACCGCAATGGTTTTCTTCGCCGCCTCGCAAAAGTTCAGCGAACAAAAAATCACCGCCGCCAACGTCGCAAGGAAAAATTTTTTAAACAACCGCCCGAACATTGTAAACGCCTCCCCGCAAAGTCACAAAAAATTTTCTGCAATATATCAGACGCAGTTTAAATTCCTATAAAAAATTCGACGGACATTGACTCAGTCCGCCGAAATAATTTTCACGTTCAAATTTTCTGCCGCCCGCGTGAGTTCGTCGGAAAGTTTCGAGTCCGTGATAATGCCGTTGACTTTTTCGAGCGTCGCGAAACGATAAGTACTTTCCACGCCGATTTTTCGGGATTCGGCGATTATGTAATTCGTCTTGCATAAATCCAAAACTTTCGCCTTGTGCACGCCGACCGTCGTGTCCCGCGAAGTCAACGAGTTGCGCAAAATATCCACGCCGCTCAAGCCGACAAAGGAAACGTCGGGACGGAAACTTGACATAAATTCCACGTTCAACGGGTCAACAAAACCGTCGCGGCTGTGATTTATCTGTCCGCCCGCGAAAAATAAATTTATCTTCGGGTTGCGTGCGAGCGTGACGACAACGTCAATCATGTTCGTCAAAATTTTGAACGGCGTTGACGTTCGCTCCAAAAGTTGCGCGATTGCGATGCTGATTGTCGACACGTCAAGAAAAATTAAATCTTGCTGTCGCATGAGCTTGACGGCTTCGGCGGCGATTTTGCGCTTTGCCTCCACGTCGGAAATTCTGCGCTTGTGCGCTTCGGTCATCTGCAATTTTTCCGCGAGCGAAACCGCGCCGCCGTAAGTGCGTTTCAATTTCCCGTCAAGTTCCAGCGAACTTAAATCTTTGCGGATTGAATCTTCCGTGACGCCGAAAATTTCCGCCAGTTCTTTGACCAAAACTTTTCCGTCGCGGTTGAGCATTTCCAAAATTTTTGCCTGTCGTTCTTCCAAAAACATTTCTGTCACCTTTAGTCGAAATAATAGCTTGAACCGATATTTCATAGGCTTATTTGAATTTTGTCTGCAGGTTGTCTGCAAAGCTAATTTGTCTGCAAATTTTTGACGAAAACCTCTGCCGTTTTTTCTTTTGACATACTCCCCACGCATAAATGCGGCGGATTCCGCTATCATCAACTAATGCCTCAAAAAAATTTGAGGTCTTACAAAGTCTCCTTCGATGGACGATGCCCCGCCCATTTTTTTACTTCAATTTTTTTATAGAAGTCGGCGGTTTTTACCCCTACTCAACTTCCGCACAAATTTTAATCAAAATCTTTAACGTTTACAAGCGATATTTTTGCGCTGTTTCATCCCCATAGCTAAAGCAAGGGGCTTTCACAGCGCGTCTTTGGTAACCGCGATTGTACAGGGCGAATAAAGTTTCCTTGGCAACTTCGCGAGTGACGGCACGGCTACTGACAATATTTTCGGCGCACAAATTTTCCTTCGCGAACAGGCGCAAGGTAGAGTCAAGCGTTTTGCCGAGTTCAAATTGAAAATCCACGAAAATCACTCCCCTTCACGGGAATTGTAACACGGCGGCGATTCAAAGGAGCGATTGATTTGGACGATTGTTTTTGGGTTGTGTTGTGGATTCTGATTATCGCAGCCATTTTAAGCGCGGGCGACGATGACGATGACGGGAGCGATTGAAATGAAACAACTGCGGATAGAGCTTGCGTTGGCGATTTTCGGGACGCTTTTGTTGCTCTACGCGACGATTGCACACGAGCCGCCCGCGTTTATCGCCTACGCATTCGGAGTTCTTACCGGCTTAAGTTGGGGCGGAATTGTCCTGCTGTGGTGGCTCCGTCAAGACAGCGCGGACGATAAAGTCGAAAGTTATCACGACTGCGAGAGGTGATTGAACACGCGGGCGAAGGTTCGCAAATGCCCGTTCGATTCGGGAAACCCGAAAAAATTTTTTGGAGTAAGACGATGACCGAATTCAGGAAAATCGCCTCGCTGAAGTACCAATACGAAATCAGCGAAGACGGCAAAATTCTTCGCAATATTTTTACGCGGCGACCACGCAAATTTTACAGGAACGACAACGGTTATCTTTGCGTCAATGTTCAATTTGGCAGTATGAAAAAAACCGTATACGTCGCGGCACTGGTTGCGGAATGCTGGCTCGGAATTAAACCTATCGGTTTTCAAATCGACCACATAGATCACGACAAATGCAACAACCACTACCAAAACTTACGCTATGTGTCGCCTTCCGAAAATGTTCGTAACTCACCGTCACACAAACACAATCCCGTTGTTTTAACCAATTCAAAAGGGACGTGGCATTTCCAAACAATGGCGGCGGCGGCGCGCTTCATTTCCAAAAAGAAACAAAAAACCGTGCGGTGCTGTATGCGCAAATTCAGCGGACGCAAAGAAGAAATTTTCGGATACACGGTCACATATTATTTTAAGCGCATAACTACGCCTCAACCGCGCCCGAAAGTGATTCAGCTGTCTTTATTCGACGACTATGAATTTGTTACCGGACGCTTGATTTATCGACAGGAATTGAACGCATGAACGAAATTGCGATTATTGACGCTGATTTAATCGGGCGCAAGCGGCACCGTTTCCCGAATTTAACTTGCATGAAACTCAGCGGCTACTTTAAAAGTTACGGCTGGTTCGTCAAGCTCAAAACCGATTATTACGGACTCGAAAAATTTCACAAGGTTTTTATCGCGAAAGTTTTCACCGACACACCAATTCCCGACGGCGGAGTTTTCGGCAACCCGCTTGAACTTCCGAACGTCGAATATGGCGGCACGGGATTTTTCTACGACAAGGCGACGCCTTTGCCTCCGCAGATTGAACACGCGATGCCCGATTATCATTTGTACGACGAGTGGTTGAGCGGCGTTGATGACGGTTCGACGAAATTCAAGGCTTATCGCGATTACTCAATCGGATTTTTGACGCGTGGTTGTTTCCGGCATTGTTCGTTCTGCGTCAATCGGCGTTCAAACAAAGTCGTTGCCCACTCTCCGCTTGAAGAATTTTTGGACACGTCGAGGAAGAAAATTTGTCTGCTTGACGATAACTTTTTCGGCTTCGACGGCCGGAAAGATTTATTGTTGCAACTTCAAGCGACGGGCAAGCCGTTTGTTTTCAAAAACGAACAATGCCGACCTCAGTCGACACGTGATGATTTTCGGGCAGTCAAGCGGGCGGCAACGTCCCCGACTTTTTCGGCAAGAA
>CAMUZL010000031.1 GCA_947165185.1 uncultured Selenomonadales bacterium | reverse complement strand
TGGCATTTTTGGCGCGAATTTTTTCGTGCAGAGCTTTGCCGTCGCCGACTTTGACGGTGTTGCTTTTTTTCAGAATTTCATTGACGACGCCCGTGACGGAAGTGGCCTTGCCCGCGCCGAGGATGACTTGCACTTCGTCGCCGTCCACGTTGACGCCAAGCACGCCGTCAATTTTTTTCAGCGCGTCAATCATGAAATCGTTTTGCTCAAACAGACGTATGCGCAGGCGCGTCATGCAGTTGGTCACCGGAATTGCATCCGAGTGCATGACGTTGCCCGTGCCGCCGACCGTGTCCAAAATTTGTCTTGCAAGTTCCTCGTTAGTAATTTTAATCGTCTCCAATCAAAACGTTAGCTTTTAGCTTGAAGCTTTTAGCTTTTAGGAAAATCGTCACAGCTCAAAAGAACGGCTCGAAGCAACGGCGAAGGCGCGCTGGCGAGCCTGAGGTGTTGCATCCAATTTGTTTGACTGCCCGATAAATTCAGCTGATAAATTCACAAAAAATTTTTCGCTCAAAAGAACGGCTCGAAATATCCCCAACGAACTTCGCCGTTTTCGTATGAACCGGGCGTTTCGTCGTAAGTCACGCAAAAACGATAATATTCGCCCGCGCCGATGTTGTCGTCAATCTGCGGATCGAAAACGTATTCGACGCCGTCAATCGCAATGACGCACCAAATATGCCCCGTCATTCCGCCGGACGCCCGCGCAGTCAAGCCGTAAACCGTGTAGCAATTCAAACCGATTGCACGAGTCAACGCGGCGAACGCGCAGGAATAATCGTCGCAAGCCCCGACGTGCCCGACCAACATGCCGTAAGCGCGAGCCGTGCCGTTTGCTTCGGGGAAGTCAAGCCGCAAGACGTTATCGCCGTAACTGCAGGTGTCGACGAGATAATTGTAGCACGCCAAAACTTTTTCGTAAGTCGACATTCCGTCGTAAGTTATCTGCGCCAAAGTTTCCTGAACAATTTCGTCGCAATAATCCGCGCCCGTCGCCGTGGGATAAAGTTCGGCGTTGTCCAAAATGTATCCGGCTTCTGCGGCGAGAGCTGAATTCGTCAACAGACACAGCGTCAATATCAACGTCACAAAAAATTTTTTCATCGTTATCTCCCGCCTTCATTTAAATGGTGCAAAAATTCCGAGACTATGTCCTTTTGGCTCATATGAACCGGGCGTCTCGTCGTAAGTAACGCAGAATCTGTAATAACCGATTGATCCGCCTTTGGCAATGTTGTCGTCAATCTGCGGGTCAAAAACGTATTCGACGCCGTTAATTTTCATGACGCACCAATCGTGTCCCGTCATTCCGCCCGACGCTCGCGCAGTCAGTCCGCGTACCATGTAGCAATTCAAACCGATTGCACGAGTCAACGCAGCGAACGCGCAGGAATAATCGGTACAAACCCCGACGTGCCCCGTCAACATTCCGTAAGCTCTAAACGCGTTGCCATCTTTTTGCCAAAGTTCCGACTTGAAATCGGGTGCTTTAAATTCACTGCGGTTAAGTCCGTATGAACAGTTTTGAATCAACCAATCGTAACAAGCTTTAACTTTTTCGTAAGTCGACATTCCGTCATTTGTAATTTTCGCCAAAGTCTGTTGAACTGCCGCGTCGCAAGATTTTATTCCCGTCAGCGTGGGGCGAAGTTCGGCGTTGTTCAAAAGATATTCGGCGTTTGCGGCGTTGACGTGACTTGTCAGCAGAAAAAAAACTGCCGCGCACATTGCAAAAAATTTTTTCATTGTTTAACCTCCGTCAACCACTCAGACCACTGCAAGCCGATTTGCTCCACCCGCGTGCCCTGAACGAATTCATAAAACAGCCGAATTTTTTTTGCGCGGTCGCGAGAATTTACCGCGTAGAAATCATCGCCTTCGGGCTCAAGCAAAAGATTAGAGCCGCCCAAAAGATATTGCCGCCGACAAATTTCCTCAAGCGACAGTTCGGGGTTGCGCATGATGTCATACATAACTAAAAATGTTGTCGTGCGTCCGTGGCCGGCTTGACAGTGGAAGTGCAACCAAGTTTTTTCGGGCAACGTCGCAACGAACAAAATAAATTCGTCGACGATTTCGGGCGCGGGAAATTGCATGTCCGCCGCCGCAAATCTTTCGTAGCCGAGACCGAGTTGTTCGCAGGCTTCGCGCTCCGTTTGCACGACGCGGGGAATTATCGTCACGGGCTTGAAATTTTGTTTGTCGGCGTTGCCCAACGGCTCGAAAGTCGTTTCGACGCCGCGCAGATTTTTCAGCCGCTCAACTTCGTCCGCCTCAACTTCAGCAGAATTTTTACCCGCGTTGGCGCGATTTTTTTCGACGTACCAACTGACGGGCAAGCTGTTCGCGTAGCCGTGAGATTCTTGACGCAGGTCGACGACGATAATTTTCGCGTCAAATTTTTGCTCCAAAATTTTTTCGCGAAGAGTCGCCAAAGCCGCCGCCGAAGGTTGCCCGCTCGCCGAAGCGTTCAATTCGTCCAAACCTGCGTGGGAGGGAATTTTTCCGCGAGCGTCGACGTGCCAATCGTCAGTCATCATGCGAAAATTTCTGAGTTCTTCGGAAGCGGAGCCGTCAAGCCGCCACGTGCCCGAAATTTTTTTCGCCGCCGCCACGGAAAAAATTGCCACGCTTAACAAAAAAATCGCCGCGCACAAAAAAATTTTCTTCGTCAAAGTTTTTCACTTCCCGACAAAATCATTTGGGCGCAAGTCTAACAATTTATTTCTGTTCGGTCAACTGCGCCGCGCAGGATTTTATTGCCGCTTCAAGAAAATATTCAAAAATTTTTCCGATGAGGAGGCTTTTTTGTGGACAGCAAAGAAATTTCAAAAACAATCCGCCCTTACGTCGTCGAAAGTCAAATGACTTATGACGATTTCGAGCGGGCATTCGGTTCTCTGGACAGGCGCGAACAATATAACATTATTCGGTTTATCGAAGAGAAATTACATATTCTTTTCGTCGACGAACTCTTGACGAAGGCTAAAGTTTCGAGTGCGAAAAATATTTCTTGACTTCGCAAAAAAAATTTTTGACGGCGCGCAGGTTTGGGATTTAACATCCACTGACATTTAAGCGCGGCAGGAAATTTAAAACTTCGCAAGAAATATTTTCAGCCGAGGAGGTGAGCTTGTGAAAGAACGAATTCACAAAGACGTTGTGATTATCGGCGCGGGCATGGCGGGCTTGACGGCGGCACTTTATTGCGGGCGAATGAATCTTGACACGCTGGTTTTGGAAAACGCAATTATCGGCGGGCAAATCGCCAACGCAACCGATATCGAAAATTTCCCCGGCTTGGCGTCCGTCAGCGGCAAAGATTTAATTTCGGCTCTCCAACGTCAGACGGAAAGTTTCGGCGCGGTTATCGACGAATTCGACGAAATTGAACGCGTCACGCTGAAAACTTCGCCGAAGATTGTCGAGACGCAAGAAAAAATTTACGAGGCGGACGCGGTGATTATCGCTTCGGGCATGAATCGCAGAAAAATTCCGCTCGCCGAAGGTCGCAAGTTTGAAACTCGCGGCGTGCATTATTGCGAACTTTGCGACGGACACGCTTACGCCGGAAAAATTGTTGCGGTCATGGGCGGCGGCAATGCGGCCGTCGACGCGGCAAATTTCCTGACGAAATACGCGGAAAAAATTTATCTGATTCACCGTTCGGAACTTCGCGCCGACGAAGTTTCGCAAAAACGTCTGTTTGCAAACAAAAAAATTACCGTCATGTTGCAGACGGAAATTAAAGCTCTGCGCGGCGACAAACGGCTTGAGGAAATTGAAATCTTCGACAAAGTTTCGGGTGTGACAAAAGTTATTGCGGTCGACGGAATTTTTGTTAATATCGGCGTCGAACCGAACACAAAACTTTTTTCGGACGAATTGACTTTGAGCGCAAGCGGCAGAATTGTCGCCGGCGAAGATTGTCGCACGGAAATTGCGGGAGTTTTTGCGGCGGGCGACGTTCGCGAAAAAGAAATTCGCCAGCTGACGACAGCGGCATCCGACGGCACGACTGCGGCGTTGCTTGCCGAAAAATATCTGTCGAAACTTCACGGCTGATTTAATTCAATCGCGGCGTTCAAGTCGAAAAAAATTTTTTGGGAGTTGATTTACATGATTACTGTTTTCGGGTTTGAAGGTTGCCCCTATTGCGTCAAAACGAAACGTTACCTTGAGTCTCGCGGCGTCGAATACAATTATCGCGACATCGAATTGAGCGCGGAGGCCGCCGCCGAATGTCAAAGAATTTCGGGCGACTTGACGGTTCCCGTGACGACGATTGACGGCGTCAATTACGTCCTCGGCTTCGACAAAAAGAAACTCGACGAACTTATCGCTTCGGCTTAAGTCTCGCAAAAATGTCGACGCGCATGAACGTTGCGAAAAATTTTTGCAGTGCGACCGCGTCTGAGTTTCACAAGTTTTTTGGAGGAAAGTTTCATGAACGTTTACGATTTTACCGTCAAGACCAAAGACGGCAAAGACAAATCGCTTGCGGATTATCGCGGCAAAGTTTTGCTCATCGTCAATGTAGCTTCCAAATGCGGCTTCACTCCGCAATTTGCCGAGCTCCAAGAGTTGTACACGACGTACAAAGATCGCGGCTTTGAAATTCTCGGCTTCCCGTCCGACCAGTTCGCCAATCAATCGCCCGGCACAAACGAAGAATTTCAGCAGTTCTGCAAGCTCAATTACGGCGTGACCTTCACCATTTTTGCAAAAGGCGACGTTCGCGACGAAACGGCGCATCCGCTGTACAAATATCTCGTTTCGCAGATAGGCTTTCAAGGCTTCGACATGAGCCACCCCGTTGCTCAACCGCTCGTCGACGCGCTTAACGAAGATTTTCCCGAATATCTTAAAGGCGACGGGATAAAATGGAACTTCAGCAAGTTTCTTATCGACCGCGACGGAAATGTTGTTGCGCGCTTTGAGCCGACGACCTTACCTTCCGCAATAGCCGCCGACATCGAAAAAATTTTGTAAGCTCAACACGACGAGACAAAAAAATTTCCCCGCCCGCTTTAAAAGCGGGAGAACAACCGGCGCGATTAATGTCGTCGACATTCAAACGTTATTGCCGCTAACAAAAAAATTTCCCCGACGTTCGAAAGCGTTGGGGATTTTTTCGTTGCTGAAATTTTTACTGCGCGGGAGTTTCGGCGGGCGTCGACCAAAAGTTTTCATCAAACAAAATTTTGCCCGCGTCGACCTGATGTCGCAAAAGTTTTTCCGCCGTTTGAAGTTGCGCGTCCTGCGTGTCGTCCGTCTGCAGGTTGTAAATGTGCTGGGGCACCGTGTCTTGTTTGACTTCAACATCGGGCAAAATTCCTTCGCCGTCGATTGAGCGACCGAGCGGCGTGTAATATTTCGCGATCGTCAATTTAATTCCGTCGTTGTGCGCCATCGGGATTAAAGTTTGCACGGAGCCTTTGCCGTAAGATTTTTCGCCGACGACGATTGCCGCTTTTGTGTCTTGAAGTGCGCCGCTCAAAAGTTCGGATGCGCTTGCGCTGTTTTCGTCGAGCAAAACGACAATCGGGAATTTCGCCGCCGCAAGTTCCGAGCTGTAAACTTCCTTCGAGCCGTCGCGCTGAATCACGGAAGTTATCGTGCCGGCGGGAACAATTTCGCGGGCGACTTCGACGCAACTTGTGATGACGCCGCCCGGATTTTGCCTGAGGTCAAGAATCAAACCTTTCATGCCGTCGCGTTCAAGTTCGGCAAGCGTCGTTTTGAATTCTTCGCCGGTGTTCTCGCTGAAGTTGGAAATTTTCACGTAGCCGAGTTTATCGTCAAGCATTTTGCCCGCAACGGTTTTCGTCTTGATAATTTCCCGCGTCAAGTTGTAAGTTTTGTCTTCAATGCCGTCGCGATGAATCAGCAATTCGACGTTCGTGCCGACTTCGCCGCGAATTCTCAGCGCGACTTCGCCGGGGGAAATTTCCGTGACGGGCGTTCCGTCCACCGCCAAAATTTCGTCGCCCGCCTGCAAGCCCGCACGTTGCCCGGGGCCGTCGGGAATGATGCTCATGATTTGCACGCCGCCATTTTTGAAACCCATGTAAACGCCGATGCCGCCGAAACTGCCCGAAGTTTCCGCGCGCAAAGCATTGTAAATTTGCGGCGCGAGATAAACCGAATGCGGATCGCCGAGCGAACCGACCATGCCGCCGATTGCCCCGTCGATTAATTTGCCGCGTTCGACTTCCTGAACGTAATGCCTTTCGATAAATCTGAGCGCGACAAAAAATCTGCCGAGGTCAAGCGCGCTTTTGGAATTAACGCCGAGCAAAAAACAAACCAGCCCCACCGTCAACGCCGAGCTGACGAGCGCGACCAGAATTATTGTAATGAAAAAATGTTTTCTAAACAAGTCAACGCCGTTACTGAAAGCTTATAAAAAGTTATAAAAACTCTTATGTTTCATTCCTGCTTCGTCGATTCCGCGTTCACTGTCATTTCTGACAAGCTATTGACGTTTGCTGTAAATCTCCACAGGCTTAACTTTCCCGCTAACGAACGGGTAGTTTTTTTTTACCAATCAGCTTGCGTATCGTCGAAGATTTATCGCCGCCTGTAAGTCGCGGTCAATCTCGTTGCCGCAGTTTTCGCAGTGATATATTCGCTCCGACAAACGCAAATTTTTCTTCACGTGTCCGCAAGTAACACAGGTCTTTGAACTTGGAAAATATCTGTCGGCTATCACGACGGTTATTCCCGTCCACTGAGCTTTGTACTCAATTTGCCGTCGAAATTCGTAAAATCCCAGCTCCTGCACCGCTTTGGACAAATGACGATTCGACATCATTCCCCGCACGTTCAAATCCTCAAGCGTTATCGAATTTGGTTTTCGTCCGATAATTTCGCTTGTAATTTGGTGTCGATAATTCTGCCGTATGTTCGCCAATCGGTGATGAATTCGTAAAAGTTTTCGTTCGCTCTTTATAATGTTGCGTGTTTTCGAGTAACTATCTCCTTCCTGTTTATTCATCTCGTACTTTCGCGAGATTGAGCGTTGCAACCTACGCTGTTTTTTCTTCAACTTCCTAACGGTTACAGTCCGATTGATGTTCGGATAAACTGTCCCGTCGGAACAAGTCGCCAAATTTTTAATTCCCAAATCGATGCCAAGCGGTTCACCGTCAGCTTGCGATTTTTCCGGTTCAAATTCAACCGCTACGCTAAGCCACCAATTCAAACCGTCGAAAGTAATTCGCGGTTGTTTGTACTTCACGCCGACCGGAATTCGTTCAACTTCGGCAAGCCGTATCCAATTCAAGCGTTGTTTATTTTCTCTGCGGCTCTGCGCTATTGCTTCAAGTTTGACGTGCGTTACCGTAATTCGGATTTTGTCCGTGTCTTGATAAAAACTGAAATCGCCGCGTCGTTTGCTTTTGAATCGCGGATAACGACTCTGCTTCTTGAAAAAATTTGTAAAGGCGTCGACGCAATCTTTTATCGCCTGTTTGGTCACGTTGTTTGAAATGGTTTTGAGCCACGGATATTCGGTGGAGTTTCTAAGGACGGTGAATTCCTTGCGTAAATCAAAGTTGCTGATGAATTCTTCGCCGGCTTCGTGAGCTTCGCGTTCTTTTTGCAAAGCCCAGTTGTAAGCGAAACGAGCCGTCCCCGCGAATTGAAACAAGCGCGTGCGCTGACGATTGTTCGGCACAAGCATGACTTTAAACGACTTCAGCATTTTACTCACCGTCAATCCTTCAAAAATCAACAGTATGTTACAACTTTTTATAAGTTATCGCCAACTGTTATTGAGCCTCCCGAAAAACTTTCAAGCAAAAAAGTTTCCGCCACTATAGCAGTTCTATCTGAAAAGTTTATTAAAATCCGTTTGCCGCCTTGTGACGATTGTGTTAAGATAATTAAGGAATCAGTAACCATGTAGAAATTTTTTCCTGAAAGCTAAAAGCTAAAAGCTATAAGCTAAAAGCTTAAAACCGGAGGTTTTGAAATGAAATCAATTTGCGTGATACCTGCGCGTTATTCTTCAACACGTCTGCCCGGCAAACCGCTCAAAGAAATTTGCGGCGTGCCGATGATTTGTCGCGTGTGGCAACGGGCAAGCCGTGCAAAATCCGTCGCCGATGTCCTTGTCGCAACCGACGACGAAAGAATTTTTAATGCCGTCGAAAAATTTTCGGGGCGGGCGATTATGACGCGTGCCGACCATAAAACCGGCACAGACAGACTTGCCGAAGTCGCCGAAAAATTTCCCGACATTGATGTTATCGTCAATGTTCAGGGCGACGAACCTTTGATTGATCCGAATTTGATTGACGAACTTGTTGCCGAATTCGTCGACGAAAATTTACAGATGGCAACCGTCGCAACCGAAATGACCGACGAAGCCGAAATTAAAAATCCCAACAACGTCAAAGTCATCTGCGACCGCAACAACGACGCAATGTATTTTTCGCGCTCGCCGATACCTTACCAACGCAACGCGGGCAAGGCGAAAATTTTCAAGCACATCGGCATTTACGCTTACCGCAGAAATTTTTTGCTCGACTACGCGAAAATGGAGCCGACGCCGCTTGAGCAATCCGAATCACTCGAACAGTTGCGCGCACTGGAAAACGGCTTTAAAATTCGCGTGATAAAAAGTTCCTGCAGATTCGTCGGCGTGGACACCGAGGAAGATTTAAAACTTGTCAACGAAATTTATCGGCGGGAGGCTGCCGACCATGACTAACGAAGAAAAAATTTTGCAGATGCTCAGCGAATTGCAAGCCGACGTTAACGCCATCAAAGAGAAGTTGGAAATTTCTAACGTGCACACACCCAACAACGAGCGATTAATACAACTTCTTAAATCTATCGTGGACACGCCCCAGACGCCCGAAGATATTGCCGAAGGCGACGAACTCTTGAGGAATTACCGCGAGGCCAAACGCAACAACGCAATCGCCGCCGCCGAAAATGCCGGTTTGAAAGTCATCTACCCTGACGATGACGAACAAAACACTGAAGGCGTGATAATCGACGCCCGAAAGCGTGTCGCGTCATGATTTACAATCTCGATACTTGCATTGTCGTCGAATTTCTTCGCAGTAACAAAATCGTCACAAAGAAACTCCTTGAGGCATACGACGCCGGTGATACGCTTGTAATTTGTTCGATTGTCCGATATGAAATCATGCGCGGTTTCGACAAAATGAATCCCTCGCACAGACAAGTTAAATTTGAGCAACTTTATTCAGAAACGGAACACATTATCTTTGACGAAAAAGCGGCGGACATTGCGGCGGAAATTTATCGCTACCTGTGCAAGCGCGGACAAAAAATCGAGGACGACGGCCGCTTTAAAAGCGGCGGAACAGTTGACGCGTTGCAACGTTACGACAGCTCGGACGTTGACGCCGCGATTTAAATTTTTCGTCGGAAAGGTTAAGGTGAAGTCGTGAACATTGTTGAAGTCGGAAAAATTAAATTCGGCAACGGGCAACTCGTTTTGCTTGCGGGGCCTTGCGTGCTTGAAGGTTTTGAGCGCAGTCTTTTAATCGGGCGGCGTGCGAAAGAAATTGCCGAACGTTTGAAAATCCCGTATATTTTTAAGGCGTCCTTCGACAAGGCAAATCGTTCGTCGATAAAAAGTTTTCGCGGCCCCGGTCTCAAAGACGGCTTGAAAATTTTGGCGGACATCAAGCGCGAATTGAACGTCCCGATCGTCACTGACATTCACGAAAGTTTTCAGGCGGCTCCCGTCGCGGAAGTGGCGGACATTTTGCAAATTCCCGCGTTCCTGTGCCGGCAAACCGATTTGCTTGTCGCGGCGGCGAAAACCGGCAAAGTCGTCAACGTCAAGAAAGCTCAATTTTTATCTGCGCGGGATATGTCGAACGTCGTCGAAAAATTACGGGCGAGCGGCACGGAAAAAATTTTGCTCACCGAACGCGGAACTTCTTTCGGCTACAACAATTTGGTCGTCGACATGCGCGGCCTGCCGATTATGCGCGGATTTAATTGCCCCGTGATTTTCGACGGAACTCACAGCGTGCAACTGCCCGGCGGCGCGGGAACTTCTTCGGGCGGTCAGCGTGAATTTGTTGAGCCGTTGGTTAAAGCGGCGTGCGCTGTCGGCGTGGACGGACTTTTTCTGGAAGTGCACGACAACCCCGCCGAAGGTCTTTCGGACGGCGCGAACATGATTCCGCTGGACAATCTTGAAAAACTTTTGTCTAGTGCGTTGAAAATTCACGACGCGGCACAACTTTTAAAAAGTTGACAAACAGCTGACGCGCTTAACGTTGCAACAGCCGTAATTAATTGCCGCGTTCGAGCGCGACGAAAAAATTTTTTGTGAGGTCTTCACATGATTAAAGAAAAAGCTATTGAAACTTTGCAGATTGAAGCGTCGGCGGTTGAAAATTTGATTCCGCGAATTAACGACGAATTTGTTGCGGCGGTTGAAAAAATTTTGAGCTGTCGCGGACGCGTGGCGGTCACGGGCATGGGCAAATCCGGTCACGTCGGAAAAAAAATCGCGGCGACTCTCGCGTCGACGGGCACGCCGTCATTTTTCATGCATCCCGCCGAAGCTTATCACGGCGATCTTGGAATGCTCACCGAAAACGACGTGTTGATTGCAATTTCCAACAGCGGCGAATCTTCCGAGATTGTCAACATTTTGCCCGTCGTGCGGCGAATCGGCGCGGCGATTATCGCAATGAGCGGCAAGCGAACTTCGACGCTCGGCAAGAATTGCGATTATTTTATCGACATCGGCGTTGAGCGCGAGGCCTGCCCGTTGGGTTTGGCTCCGACCGCGTCGACAACGGCGACTTTGGCAATGGGCGACGCGTTGGCAATGGCTTTGATGGACGAAAAAAATTTTACGTCGAAAGATTTCGCGCTGTTTCATCCCGGCGGCGCGCTTGGACGAAAACTTTTGCTCACCGTCGGCGACGTTATGCACAGCGGCGAAGACAACCCGATTGTCGCGATTGGTGCCACGACGAAAGATGCGCTGTTTGAAATGACTGCCAAAGGTTTGGGCGCGGTCTCCGTTATTGACGCCGATAAAAAATTTGTCGGGCTGGTTACTGACGGAATTATTCGGCGTGCGCTGGAAAAAAATCACGACTTCCTTGACGAACCCGTCGAACACGTCATGTTCACAACGCCGCTTGTCATCAGCGCGGACAAACTCGCGGCGGCAGCGTTATCCGTCATGGAAAAACACAAACCGCGTCCCGTGACGGTTTTGCCGGTGCTTGACGAAAAAAAATTCCCCGTCGGCATGATTCATTTGACGGACTTGTTGCGGCAAGGCGTCGTTTAACTATTCCCCCCTTCTCCCTTGTCCCTACAGGAGGTTTTGACGTGAAAATTTCGGGCGACGCTCTCGAACGTGCAAAAAAAATCCAACTGATAATTTTCGACGTGGACGGCGTTTTGACGGACGGCAGTTTAAATATCGGCGCGAACGGCGAACTTTTTAAAGCGTTCCATTGCCGCGACGGTTTCGGAATTACGCTGGCGCATTCGTGCGGAATCAAAACCGCAATTATCACCGGTCGCACTTCCGAAATAACAAATTTCCGCGCAGGTGAGTTGAAAATTTCCGCCGTGTTTCAAGGCAACCTGAACAAGCGCGGTGCTTACAAAAAAATCAAAGAGCAATTCGGCTTGACGGACGACGAAATTTGTTACGTCGCGGATGATTTGGTAGACTTGCCCGTTTTCGTTCAAGTCGGTTTTCGTGCGGCCGTCGGTGACGCTTCGCCCGAAGTTATCGAACGTGCGCATTTCGTCGCAGAAAATTTCGGCGGACACGGCGCGGCTCGCGAAGTCGTAGAATTTATTTTGAAGGCAAAAGGATTTTGGCAACGAATTATCGAACGCTACACTTCGCCCGATTCGGACGACAACGGATTCAAAAATTTAAATCAGTGACGGAGGTAATTTCATGATCGAAATTTCGGGCTTGCGCAAATACGCACGCGGCGAAGTTGTTCGCTTGGAAGCGGACATTATTTTCACGGACATGGTCTCGCCCTATCCCGAAAAGACAATTTATTTTGAGATTGACAAAGCCCACGGCGATATGCTTGCCGACGATTCTTATGACGCATTCGTGCTTGTGCCGCTGTTCGTTGCGATGTATCACAAGCAAGATTTGCACATTCGCGGCAACATTTCCAAAAAGCTTTATCAAAACATCAAGTGGTACGTGCGGAAAATTTTTTGCGATTACTCACCCGACCTGTCGAACGTCAATTTTACTGTCGACGGATTCACTGAGCCGACAAAGGCACGCGGCAAAATTATCGGCACGGGCATTTCCTGCGGCGTCGATTCGCTCTCGACGATTTACGACCACTTCGTCAATGAGACCGACCCCGACTATCGAATCAACGCGCTGTTCTACTTCAACCACGACATTCACAACTATCGGAAGGATTCTTCGGGGCAGATGATTTTTCACAAGCTGTGCCGCAAAAATCGGCAGGCGGCGGCGGATATAGGTTTGCCGTTCTATTCGCTTGATACCAACTTGTATCCGTTCAACGAAACCATTTTTAAATTCAGAAAAGATAACTGGCTGTCCATGAGCTACATCAACGCCTACTCTTGCATCTTGAGCCTCGGCAAAGGCGTTTTCCGATATTACACTGCCGGCGGTTCGACCTACGATCAGAAAAAAATTTTCTACACCGACTACCACGACCGCGACATGGCGGGCTTCTGCGATTTTTATCTTGTCCCGCTGATTCAGACGGAACGCACGGAGCTGATAATTGACGGCTGCCAATATCGGCGCGTTGACAAGCTCAAAAAAATCGTCGACTGGGACATCACCAAGAAATATTTGGACACTTGCTACGAAAATAAATCCGACGGCTCGAACTGCGGCATTTGCGGCAAATGTCTGCGGACGCTGTTGGCGTTGGAGATTATGGGCAAGCTCGACGACTACGCGGACATTTTCGACATTGAGCAGTACAAAAAAATTTCCTTCGCCAATAAGATTCGTTGTCTGAAAAGTTACGGCGAAAAACCTTTCGAGACGGAGAATGTCGACTTCGCCCGCGAAAACAATTTCCCCATGCCGACCAAGCGCAGTTGCTATGTTCTCAATGGAAAATTCATGTTTGTCAAAGACTAAAAATTTTTTCGGAGGTCAACATGCTTTACAACACGCTGATGATGATGAGCAGAATTGTTCGGCTCCTGCCCTATGACTTGCTTTTGTTTTTCGGGCGGGTGCTGGGGAATTTGTATTACCTGCTTATCAAAAAGCAGCGCGAACGGGCGGTTGCGCAGATGATGCCCGCGCTCAACATTTCCGAAGACGAGGCGCGAAAACTTGTTCGGGCGTCGTTCGTGAATTTGGCGCGGAACATGTTGGACATTTTATACATGCCGAATCTCAACGAAAAAAATTTGTCGCAGTACATTGAAATTGACCACCTTGAACGAATGCGGGCGGCTCTCGACGAAGGTCACGGCGTTGTTGTGTTGACGGGGCACGTCGGCACATGGGAATGGCTCAGCGCGGCTTTTTCGCTCAACAATATGCCTGTCACGGCGATAGCCAAACTTCAGCCGAACGCCGAATATTCGCGGGCACTTGACGATTTGCGGGCGACGATTCACGTTGAAATTTTCAATCGCGGCACGAACGAATTGCGGGCGGCGGGACGTGCGCTCAAAGACGGAAAAATTTTGGGCTTCCTTGCCGACCAGGACGCAGGCCCCGGCGGAGCGTTCATAAATTTTTTGGGCAAGATCGCTTCCACGCCAATGGGCCCCGCAGTTTTTTCGCGCAGATTCAACGCACCGGTTTTGCCCGCGTTTATAATTCGTCAGCCGAACGGGCGACATTTGGTTAAAATCGGCGAGCCGATGCATTTCGAGGACACGGGCGACACGGATGCCGACTTGTTGCGTTTCACCGAGAAGATGACGAAAATTCTTGAGCAGGTGATTCGCGAAAACCCGACGCAGTGGCTGTGGTTTCAAAAACGTTGGAACACGCCACCCGAAATGCAAAAGACAAATAAACATCACACCGTCAAAGCACGGCGAAAATCTTCGGAAACGGAGGACACGACATGAGCACACGAGAAAAAATTTTTGCGGCAGTTGTTGTGATTTTTTTCGTGTGTCTGATTGTTTGGGCTGTTCGCACCGCGCCGCCGGCTCCTCCGCCCGCGAAAGAAAAAATCGACCCGCCGACGGTTTTGGAATACGAAGGCAACACAATCGTCGAAGAAGTTGACGGCGTTGTAATTTGGGAATTGTCCTGCAGTAAAATGCGCATCGATTCCGTCACGCAACTTGCCGAGCTTGACGATGTCATTGCCAAATTTTATCAGCACGAAAAAGACAAAATCTGGCAGCTCACCGCGAAAAAAGGCGTCTACGACCAAAACAGCAAGTTGATTCACGTCGCGGGCGAAGTTGTCGTTCAAGAGTTGGCGGAGGAAGATAAAAAATCTTGGCAACTCACCGCCGACATGGGTGCCTACGACCAAAACAACAAATTGATTCACGCCGAAGGCAACGTCGTCGTCATAAACAACGAAAACG
>CAMUZL010000030.1 GCA_947165185.1 uncultured Selenomonadales bacterium | reverse complement strand
CGCCGCTTCTAAAGCGGCCGATTGAGGCGGTTTTTTGACGGCGAAAAAATTTCGGCGCGAAAAAGTTATTCGGCCGATTGAAAAATTTTCAGCGCGGAAAAACTATTTGAAAGCCCGAATCAGTTTTTGACGAAGAATTGAATTGTCAATGTATCTATGCTAAAATTTTCTGCGGGGTGATTGAATATGCGAAAGACGATTGTCGAAATGTTGAAACGTGCGGGCAATGAATTTGTTTCGGGTGAAAGTATCGCCGGCGAATTGAAAATTTCCCGTACCGCCGTCTGGAAGCATATTCAAAAACTTCGCGAACACGGTTACGAAATTTTGAGCCGCGAACGTCGCGGATATAAGCTCAAGGACGCGCCCGATTTACTTTTGCCCAGCGAAATTCAAATCGGGCTTGATACACAAATTGTCGGCGTCGAAATGCATTACGAGCCGTCGGTTGATTCGACAAACCGCGTCGCCAAAGCTCTGGCGTATCACGGCGCGAAGGACGGCACGATTGTCGTCGCGGAAGAACAAACCGGCGGCAAAGGTCGGCGCGAAAGAAATTTTTATTCGCCACGCGGCAAAGGAATTTGGTTTTCGGTTATCTTGCGCCCGAAGATTTTGCCCAAAGACGCCCCGCAACTTACGTTGATGACTGCCGTCGCCGTCGCCGAGGCAATGAACCGTTTCAAGCTCAAGCCCGAAATCAAATGGCCGAACGATTTACTTTTCGACGGACGAAAAATTGTCGGCATCTTGACCGAAATGACGGGCGAAATCGGCAGGATAACTTATGTCGTCGTCGGTGTCGGGATTAACGTAAATTTTCGCCGCGAAGATTTTCCCGAAGAAATTCGCCCCGTTGCCGCAAGTCTGTCCGAAATGAGCGGCGAAGAACTTTCACGCGTGCAAATTTTACGCGCCGTGCTTGAAGAATTCGACAAACTTTATCGCGAAGTCAACGCGAACGGTTTCGACGAAATTCTGAAACGTTGGCGCAAATATAACGTCACGCTCGGCAAAAATATCCGCGTCGTTTCCGCAATCGAAGACGGCGAAAATTTTGAAGGCAAGGCAGTCGACATCGACAAAGACGGCGCGTTAATTGTCGAAACGCCCGAAGGTCTGCGAACGGTCTATGCGGGTGACGTTTCAATCAGATAATTTTTCTTCGATAAAAATTTTACCGCTCGGCAAACGTCGGGCGGTTTTTAAATTCCAAAATCATTGTTATGAATTTCAGGAGGTAATGCGGCGACTTATTAAAAAAATTTGATTACATTCGACGACAAGCCGCCGTTCACCAAAAGACTCCCCTACAGCGTAAAAATTTTCTTTGTGATTCGCCGCGAAAATATTTTACTCCAAAGAAAGATTTTAAACGTTACGATTTTTCTTGCCCGTGACAAAAATTAAAGGCGTGTGACAAAATCCGCATACGTCTTATGCAAAGTTGAAATTCACGCTTCATTTATGTTAAAATTCAATCGCTTTATCGTGAAAATTTTTCATTGAAAGGAATGACGATTTACGTGGAAGACAGTGTTGTTGTTACGGAGTCACTGCCGAAATTGTTGCAGCGCGAATACATTTCCGAAGGCGACGAAAAAATTTTTCAACCGCAATGTCTGAAGTCGGAGGACTTGAGGATAAGCGACATTTGTTTTTACAAAATAACTCGCCTGACTTTCGACGAAGAATATCCGCATCGCGAGGCGTTTGAAAATGTTTTGCAGGCGCTCAATAACAACGCCTTCAATTTCGTTTACATTTTGGACGGCGAAGAGGACGGCGTTTCGCTGTATATCGGCGTGGTTAAAAATCATCGCGAAAACAAACCTGTCCTCGGCAAGTTGATGAGCGCGGTAAATTGTTGCAAAAATATTGTCGGCGCGTTCGAGGGAAATTTCGGCGGCAGTGTTTTGGAAAAACTCACCGGTCAAGGTTTGAGCACAACGGTTTTTGACTCCGTGCGGAAATTTCAAACTGCGGGCGTGATTCTCGGAATTCCTTCCGTCAACAAGGACGACACTGCGGAAAATTTCGGCTTTCAAGGAATTGACAGACTGATTAACAGTATGCTCGGCTCAAAATGGCGGCTGGTTGTTATCTGCGAACCCGTTTCCAAAAATGAAGTTGCGAACGTTCGAGATAACATTTACGAAATTTACAACAGCGTGTCGCCTTACGCTCAACGTTCCGTTCAGCGTTCGGAAAGCAGCGGGCAAAGTTTCAGCCGTTCCCAAAATGATTCGACCGCCAAAGGCACAAACTATTCCAAAAATAATTCGCACAGCGACACGAGCGGCACGCAATCCGGCGAAAGAAATTCCGGCCACACGAATCAGACGGGCGATTCTTTCGGCGAGAGCACCACGAAAACTTCAGGCTCAAGCGAAAGTTTCGGCACGAACAGCGGAAAATCTTCGTCGCTGACAACTGAAATTGTCAACAAGAAAGCAAAAGAAATTCTTGACTATATCGACAGCGAACTTTTGGATCGCGTGAAAATCGGCTTCGGCAAAGGTTTATTCCAAACTTCGATTTATTACATGGGCGAAAAGCCGACGGACGCCGAACGTTTGAAAGTCGGGATAATGTCGCTGTTCCAAGGAAATAATTCTTCATACAGCCCGTTGCACGCCTATTCGCTGGATGTGGAGCGCGACGCAAAAGTTTTGACGGCTTACCAAAGTTTTTACGTGCACGACACAAATTTTCCCGCAGAAAAATTGACGTTGCTCAGTCGCCCGAATTTTAACGGCAGAGTCGGGCTTACAACTTATTTGACGGCGGGCGAAGTCAGTTTAATCGCGGGACTTCCGCAAAAAGAAGTTCCCGGGCTTGCCGTGAAAGAGAGCGTTGATTTCGGCTTAAATTTTAAACGCGGCGACGGGACAATTTTTTTGGGCAATCTCATGCAACACGGGCGGGAACTTTCAACCGTGCCCGTCAAAATCAGCGACGCCGTTTTGAATAAACACATGTTCATCGCGGGCGTGACGGGTTCGGGCAAAACTACGACGTGCCACAAAATTTTGAAAGAGACCGCGCTGAATTTTTTTGTTATCGAGCCGTCGACGACCGAGTATCGCAGTTTCATCAACTCGCCGCATTTTGGCAATGTTGTCGTCTTCACCGTCGGCGACGAAATGACTGCGCCGTTTCGACTCAATCCGTTTGAACTTGTGCGCGGCGAAAGTGTTTCCTCTCATGCCGATATGCTCAAGGCGACTTTTACGTCAGCTTTTCCGATGGAAGCGTCAATGCCGCAGATTTTGGAAGAGGCCATTTACAAAATTTACGAAGACAAAGGCTGGGACGTTAATACCGGCAGAAATCCCGAAATTGAACGCAACGCGGGTTACAAAGACGGCGACGAGTTTCGCCCCGAAAATGACGCCTTTCCGACGCTTGCCGATTTTCTTCGGGCGTTGGAAGAAATTGTCGACACAAAAGGTTTCAGCGACAGACTGCGGAGCGACTATATCGGTTCGCTCGTCAGTCGTTTTTCAAATTTGCTCAAAGGTTCCAAAGGCGCGCTTTTCAACTGCAAAAGCTCAACGAATTTTGAACGGCTTATCGATATGAACGTCGTTATCGAAATGGAAAATTTGAAGTCTGCCGAAGATAAAGCGTTGCTCATGGGTTTTATCCTCACGCGCTTGACGGCCGTCATCAAGCGGCGTCATTTGCTTGACAAAAATTTTCGGCACATCACTTTGGTTGAGGAGGCTCACCGTTTGTTGTCGCGTGTGGAATTTGGCGACAGCGGCTCAAAACGCACGGCGGTTGCGACTTTTACCGATTTGCTTGCCGAGGTGCGAAAGTACGGCGAATCGCTTATCGTCGTCGATCAAATTCCGAACAAACTTGCGCCCGAAGTTTTGAAGAACACGAACACGAAAATTATTCACCGCCTTTTTGCGCGTGACGACAAAGAATCCGTCGGCGACACGATGTTGATGGACGACAAGCAAAAAGCTTTTTTGTCCGCGCTGGATACGGGACAGGCGATTGTTTTTTCCGAAGGCATGGAACGCCCCGTTCACGTGAAAATTCAAGCGGTCACCGACACGGGCGAAAGTTTTGTTTCCAATGAAGTTGTCCGCGACCGGTTCATAAAATTTTTCGGGCGCAACTATCGCGAATCGGAGATTGTGCAAAAATTTACTTCGCCCGCGCAGATTTTGTTGAAAAACATTGCGACGGAATTCACGGCGAACAGAACTTTGTCGGCGGAAACGTTGACGCTCGGCGAAAATTTCAAACGCGAAGCCACGCGGCATATTGAAATACTCGAAAAAGAATTCGGCGAAGATGCAACGGAATTTTTTGCGGAACGATTGGCGACGGAATTCGCCCTGCGTCATTCGCTTGATAAACTTTTCCGTGAGCGACTGACAAAATTTTTGTGCAGTCTGCTGACGGACAGAAAAATTTTGAGCGACTATGAGCAATTCAGATTGCTCGATGATGTCAAAAAACATTTTTGAGGAGGCATTATTATGTTTGGTTTTCTCGGAGCGGTAATTTCCGGCTTGAGCAATGCGCTGAGCGTTGTGGGCACTTTGATTCCGAAAATAGTCGGTATTGTCGGTGCCGCGTTGCAAAAGTTGAGCACGGCATTTGAAGTTTTTTTCAAGGTGCTTGGCTTGCTGTCGAAAGATGAAACCATGGAAGAAATGGGCGACAGAGCTTTACAGGCGGAACAGGACGAACACAACCCGATTAAAATCGAGGATTTCGACAGCCACGAAAAATATTTGGCGGCGATTCGCGAATACGAACTTGACCCCGAAAAATCCGCGCTCACTACCAAAGACGAAAAACTTCACAAGGCGATTGAAGTCATGTTGGCAGCGGCAATGTCGCAATACGGGCAGCCGATGACCGAATTCGGGCAGATTGTCGTAAACAATCCCGAATTCTACAGCAAATCGGAGCGTCTCGCCGAATTCGCGAATCTTATTCGCAGTGACCCGCAGACTTTCGCGGACATCGTCAACTACATTGAACACAAAGTCATGAGCACAGAAAAAAATGACGCCGCCTTCGGCAAGCTGGTCGAAATGGAACGCAAAGTTAATCCCGACGCGCCCGACGAGGAAATTTGGACTGTTGTCAGCGACATGAAAAAGTGAGGTGTTTTCGGCGTGACTCAATTTTATCTGGCGGTTTGCAAAAATAAATTTTACGTCTACGACGACGCCCGCAAGCCCGTTTACATTGAAGGCGAGCCGTTTTTCGCCTACGAAGTCAACCAAATCCGCACGGCCGTTGCAAAATTGCGGGAACAACTTTCCGACGAATACAACCTGGAAAAAAGCGAAATGACTTTTCGCGTCGTGTCAAACAGCGATAAAGTTCGCAACGAAAGTTTGAGCAAAGAACTTGGCGCGGCGATTGTCAAAACGTACAAGCTTGACGAACTGATTCGCAGGACGCTGACGGAGTTTGCCAAAAATCCAAAGCTGTACATCAACGAATTCGGTCTCAATTACGACGGCGAATGCTATCGCTTCGACAACAGTCTTTTGATTTACGACGACTTCAGCTTGCTTGCCCTGTCGATTGAGCCGTCGGAACTTCTGAATTTTGTCGACTGAATCGCAACGGAGGCAATGTCATGGAAAAAATTGTTTGCAGTAAATGTCGCTTTGAAAACAAACACACGCGGAATTTTTGCGAAAAATGCGGAGCTTTCCTGCACGCGGCGAATTTCGACGAAAAAGTTTACGCGCTGCCCGAAGTGAAGATGATGCGCGTCGTCGATAATCTTTTGCACGTGCCGCACGAACCGATAAGCTGGGACGACCTTACCGACGCTTACGCCGCGAAGGTTGAAAAACTCAACGCGTTGTTCAAAATCCCGGGCATGGGCGCGGAAAATAATTCGGCGATTGTCCAAAAGATTAATGATTTTCTCGGCCTGTGCAGAAATCCCGATTTTCAAATCGCATTTGTCGGCACGATAAAAACCGGCAAGTCCACGCTGATTAACGCGCTGCTTGGAAAAAATTACGCATCGATGGCAGTAACGCCCGAAACTGCCGCGCTGACGAAATTTCGCGCAAGCCCCCGCGACTACGTCAAGATAACTTTCTACACGCAGAGCGAATGGGACAAACTTTGGGCGTCGCGCACAAGCGGAGCCGAAGCCTTCATGCGTGAATATGAAGAACTTGACGGCGACAAACACAAGGCCACGTGGGTCAATCATGCGCCGATTAACAAATTCATGGCGAACGACGAAATTCAAGAGGAACTGAAGATTTGGTCGAGTTCAAAGCGTGCGGAACATTACTTCGTTAAAGAAATTGAAGTCGGCATTTCAACGTTGGGAAAAAATTTCCCGCCGCAAGTCATTTTCGTCGACACGCCCGGCCTTTCCGATCCCGTCGCCTATCGTTCCGAGCTGACGAAAGATTACATTCGCCGCGCCAATGCCGTTTTCGTCTGCATAGACGCGCAGAAAATTCAGAGCGAAGAGATTAAAACTATTGCGTCGGTATTTTCGTTCTCGTCGGACGCCAAAGAAAAAGTTCACATTATCGCCACGCACTGGGATGTTTTGAACGACCCCGAAAAAGATTGGGACGAACAAAAAAATTATCTCGTCAAGCGTCTGACGGGTAAGGCATTTTACGACGAACAAGAGACGGCGGCGAAAAATATCATGCACTCGGCGGCGTTTATCTACAACCTTTGCCGCGACTATGATTCGCTGGACAAAAAAGAACGCATTTCGCTGCGAAAGTTCGCTTTGAACTTTGAGTTTGAACTTCCGGTTGACTTGCGCAAGATGATGAAGACAACCAACGTCGATGAGATTATGCGCGTGATTCGCGAAAACCTTGCCGCCAATTACAAAAAACTTTTGGCGCAGGAAATTCAAAACAAATTCATGGACATCAATTACAACCTCAACCGCGTGACGAAAGAGAAAAAAGACAGCATGACCGAACTTCTGTCGGCGTCACAGTCGACGACTGCGGAATTGGAGCAAAAAATTCGTGAGCAGCTTCAAAAATGTGACGAAGTGCGGACAACTTCCGATCAGCTCAAAGAGATTATCAAAAAAGTTAAACAGAAGACGAACACTCGCGCCGACGTTATCTGCGGCAAGTTGCGTTTGAAGTTGAGCCAAAGATGAAAACCGTCAAATTGAGCGAACTTGCGGCGGCGTTGAATTTCGGCTTGACGGGAAATGCGGAACTTGAAATTTCTTCGCTGAAATACGCGAACGATGCGGACGAAAATTCTTTGGCGATTGCTTACAGCGATAAAGACATTTTCCGAACAGCCGCGCAGGCCGTTTTGACTGAGCCGAGAATTTTGCCCGTGCGAAAAAGTTTTCTTTACAGCGGCTTCGGCGAATTGAATTCGGCGATGATAAAAATCGCGCAGGTTTTAATCGCGAAAAATATCTGCCCCGATTACTCGAAAAATTTTCCGCAGGCTCAACACGGCGGCGCAATGTTCGGGAAAAATTTTACGGCGGGCGACGGAACTTTTATCGCGCCTTTCGTCAGCGTCGGCGAAAATGTTTGTGTCGGCAAGAATTGCAAAATTGACAGCGGAGTTTTTATCGGTTCCGGCACGAAAATCGGCGACGACGTGAAAATTCTTTCCGGCACCCGCGTCGGCGTGAATTGCCATTACCATTACGAATTTGGCGGCGGGCACAAAAGTTTTTGCGGCGTCGGACGAACGATTATCGGCGACGGCGTGGAAATCGGCGCGAACACGGTAATTCAGCGCGGTTCATTTTCCGACACGGTTATCGGCGCGGGCACGATTATCGGCAACTTGGTCGAGATAGCTCACGACGTAAAAATCGGCGCGGATTGTCTTATCGTTTCGCAGGTCGGAATTTGCGGCAACGTCACGATTGGCAAGCGCGTTCAAATTTTCGGGCAAGCGGGCATTTCAAATCGGGTTACCGTCGGCGACGACGTTATTGTTTTGGCGAAATCTGTCGTTACGAAAAATATTCGTGCCGGTCAAAAAGTTTCGGGCATGTTTGCTCGCGAACACCGCGACGAATTGAAACACCTTGCCAAAATCAAAAAGCTTATCGGGAGGTAGTGAACATGGGTTGTTGCGTAGGTGATTGCTGCGTCATGAACTGCGGCTTTTGTTGTATCGGAGATTTTTGCAGTAACTGTGGTGACTGTTGCGTCGGGAACTGTTGCGTAAGTGACAGCCCCGCCTGTTCGGATAAAAGTGGCAACTCTGACCGTTCGAGTAAAAAACATCAGGAAGAAGATCACGCGGCGGCGATTGCCAACGAGCTGGCTGAAATGCGCTCTCGTTCCACGGCGGACGCCAAACAGCAGGAAGGCGACATTATCGACGACGTGAACGAAACTATGGCGGAATTCATCAAGTGGATTCACGAAATCAACAGGCAAAAATACGGCGGGCGCAGTTTGAACATAAACATTGAACGAATCGAAGAACTCAACGAAAATTTGCGGAAGAAAATTGTCGGCTTTATCGGTACGCGACTCAATGAAAAAATCGTCGACACCAATCCGCAAGTCGCCACGATTCTCAGCGAACGCGACAAAAATAAACGCAAGAAAAATTTTGAAGACTTCTATCAAGAGCGGATGCGTGATGCGATTCGCGAATTGATTGCCGCCATTGAAACTGCCGTGCGCGAACAATCCGACAGCATCGAGCGCGAAATTCAAAATCGCATAAAAGAACTCAACACCGCAATGACGGAAGAAACTCGCGCCTTCGAGGAACTGAAACGCCTTAAGGAGCAAGAAAATTCCCGCGTCGCCGAAAAACAGATTGAGTACATGTATTACGCCAATTTGTGCGACATCATGTATGACGAGCTGAAGTTGAGCGGCTTGGCTATCGGCAGGTGACGCGACATGGAGACGCTTATTTCCGGCAATGAAAAAATTCTTGCCGTTATGTATGCGATGAACGGCGGTTTCAATTTAAACGGCGTGAAGTCTGACGAAGTCGAGAAAAATTTTCGGACGACGATTGAAAATCCTGCGGCGATTCAGCCGTCAACTTTCAATTACTCTTTCGAGACGCCGCAAAAAATTTTCGTTTACAATACGCTGTACAATTCGCTTGTGAAGTTGACGCCCGAAGAATTTTCGGCACTCAACGGCAAGAAAGTTTGCAGTGACGAATTGCGACAAAAATTTTTGGAGTCGGGACTTTGCGTCGCGGCGGGCACCGATGAGCGCGAAAATTATCGGCGGTGGCGGCTGGAATCGCGCAAGCACAGAGATCATCTTTCAATCAACGTGACCACAACGCTCAAGTGCAACGCCCGCTGTCCTTACTGCTACGAACACGGCGTCAAACATGTGGACTTCGACGAAACGAAAATCGACGCGCTGATAAATTTCATCAAACGACATAAAAAAGATTTGCCCGTCAAGCTGAATTGGTTTGGCGGCGAACCTTTTTTGAATCCGAAAATTATCGACACCGTTACAAATCGCCTCGGCGAGCTGGGCTTTGAATTTGAGTGCTTCGCGATAACCAACGGCAGTTTAATCACGCGGCAAATGATTGCGCGCAAATTTCCGAAATGGAACCTGCGCGGCGTGCAAATAACTTTGGACGGGACGGCGGAGCAATACGAGCGGCGAAAAGCTTACGTCGACGGGCAACGGAAAGTTTTCAAGAAAATTATCAATCGTATTCGTTGGCTGAACGAAGCGGGCATTCACGTTGACATTCGCCTGAACATCGACCGAAATAACATGAAAGATATTTTGGATCTGGTCTACCTGTTGCAGGCGCGTTTCGACGGCAGCAAACACGTCGTCTATTATCCCGCGTTCGTCACCGGCGTGAAAGACAAATTGACCGACGCCGAAAAAATTTCGTTCATCAAAGAAATTTTCGAGGCCTTGGCGAATCCCGACAAAATGAATATCAATCGGCGACTGTATTCTTTACCGCGCACTTTGCCTTGCATGAGAAATGATCCGCAAGCTTTTTCCGTCGACGCTTACGGCAGAGTTTACAACTGCGAACATTTGGTTGGCCGCAAAGAAAAATCTTTGGGCACGTTGAAACGTCTGTCGAAAAAAATTAACGAGGCGCGTCTTGAGGAGCCGTTGCGTGAGGAATGCGAAACTTGCGTATTCCTGCCAAAATGCATGAGCGGTTGTTCGTCGAATTTGCGGACGGGCGACGCTGCCTGCATGATTGAACGCTACATGATTCAGGCTTATCTCGAATTCATCGGCGAGTGACGGAGGATTTCATGGAACAAATTTTGGAACAACTTTTGGCTCAAAATGAATTGATAATCAACCAACAGCGGGAACTTTTGTCGGCGGTCAATCGGCTGGAAAATTTAGTTGAAATGTTGAATTTCAAAACGCAACGACAGCACGACGAATTGAACATGCGGCTTGAAATAAACGAACGGGCGACGCGACAAATTGACGAGCAACTGGCATTGCTGAACGAATTGCGGCGTAACGAGCTGAAAAATTTGCAACCGACGTTGAATCGCCTGCAGGAGCTGGAAGAATTTTTGCGGCTTGATGTTGCGACGCGTCTCCTCGACAATTTGGAAGGATGATAGCATGGAAGAATTTTTTCTTAAACTTGGCTTGATGACGCAAAAAAATCATGCCGAACTTGTTCGGGCGATTGACGGTTTGCGAACGAGCATAGATGCGTTGACTACTGAAATTACAAAACTGAATTCGCAGGTCACCGCCTCTCAAGCCGTTTCCGACAAAAAAATTTCCGCGCTTGCCGACGAGACGAAAAATCTTTCAACGCAGGTAACGGACGGAATTTCAAAAGTTGTCGCCTCTCAAGCCGTTTCCGACAAAAAAATTTCCGCGCTTACCGACGAGACGAAAAATCTTTCAACGCAGGTAACGGACGGAATTTCAAAAGTTGTCGCCTCTCAAGCCGTTTCCGACAAAAAAATTTCCGCGCTTACCGACGAGACGAAAAATCTTTCAACGCAGGTAACGGACGGTTTTTCATACTTCGGAGCCGCGCATACACTTTCCGACAAAAAAATTTCCGAACTCTCGTCATTGCAAAAGAAAACCGCGCAGGATATGGCTGTCGTTGAAGAATTACTCCGCTTGACGACGGCGAATCAAATCATGAATCTCGTTGGCAAATGATTTTTTCAGATTAGACGAATCGAATTTTTGTTGAGAGCATTATAAAATCTTGCGCAAAAAAATTTCCCCGTTCGATTGAGCGGGAATTTTTTTGTTGACGAAAACTTTGCGGATTGCCCCAATTGGATGCAACGTCACGTTGCCGGGGATTTTTTTGACGAAATCTTTTTGGGCGTGTCAAAATTTTTTGAGCACGTCGGAAAAATCTTGCACGAATTCAACCGCGCCGAGATATTCGCCGTTCGCGCCGTAAACAGCCCGATAAATCACGGCAGTCGGTTTGCCCTTGATGTTGCGGAAAATTTCCATGCGGTCGCGTTTCTTCGACTTGAAGTCGGCAAGCATTGCGCGAACCATCGGCAAAATTTCGGGCGGGTGATACTCGAAAACTTTTTGCCCCAACGCGCTTTTCGGACGGGCAAAAATTCCGCCGTTGTTCACGAAAAATTTAATCGTGTCGTCCGCGTCGATAAACGTCACGTCAACGGGCAACAGCTTAAAAATTCCGGTGAGTTGCGCCAAAGTCAATTCGCCCGTCGAAAATTTAATCGTGTTGTCGGAAAATTTTTCGTCGGCGGGAGCGGCTTTTAAAAATTCTTCGCCCGCAGACCACTTCGCCGCGTCGTCAATGAAGGCAAGACCGAATTCCGGCGCGTCGCGGTAAATCGCAAGCCATTCGTCCCGCGAAAAAAATCTGAGCGACATCGGCAGGAAAATTTTTTCTTCCTTGAAAATCATTTCGCGAACACGTTTCAGCAGCGCGGAAATTTCCGGCTTGAGTTCGGAAAAATTTTCTGCAGTGACTTTTTTTGCAAGCCCGCGCAGATCACGCTTGATTTCGTCGTCGACAGCCCACATCACCTGCGAAGGGCCCGTGACGCCGTGTCGATACAAAATCGGCATAAAAAGTTGTTCTTTCTTGCCGTAGTGAGCATACAGCGCGAAAAGTCTTTTGAACGCACCGAGAAATTTTTCCGCGTCGAAGGTTTCCAGTTCGTCAAGAAATTTTCCGAGCGCGACATTTTCCAGATGAAAAGTTTTTGCGGGATGACCGTCCTCAAGCGAATCAAAATTCGGTTCGTCGACGAAATTTTTTTGCGGCGTGTGAAACAGCGCGGAATGCAAATCGCAAAGTTTTTGAACGTGCGCGGCGGGCGTTCCGTCGTGAATCATTTGTTGTTCGGCGTCAAGAATTTCCTGCGCGGACACCGACGAAAATTTTTCGACGAAATCTTTTTGCACGTCGCCGAAATCTTCGCCCGCGTTGAGCCTGCCGATTAAATTTTTCAGAGCCGTTGAGTTATCCATAATCGTTCCTCCTCGACGCGAATTGTACTTGCCGCGAAAAAATTTTTCCGTAACAAAACTCACACGGCAACGGCGAATTTTCCCGCGAGTTATCGAAAAAATCAGATCAACAGGTTGACAATGGCACTGCCTTTGATTAAAGTTAAAATAACTTTTTGATAAAAGGACAAAGATTTTTCGCGGCAAAAGTTAAAGTACTCGACGTTGTAAAATTTTCGTTTTGGTTTACACGGAGGTGAGTGGCGTGGCTATGAAAGCCATGTACAACGCGGGGGCGCAGTTATCGCTTGCCCAACTCAATAAAAACATCAACAAGGCCGGCAACGCGATGGCAAAACTTGCGTCGGGGCAACGAAAAATCGGCGCGCAGGACGACGATACTGCCGGCTTCGGCATTTCGGAAAAGATGCGCGAACAAATTCGCAGTCTGTTGCAGGACAATCAAAACGTTCAAAACGGCTCGTCAATGGTTAAAATCGCCGAACGCGGCATTGACCAAATCCTTGAGGAATTGCGCACGCTGAAAGAACTTTCCATTAACTCGGCGAACGACTCGAACACTGACGAAGACCGCCGCACGATTCAAAAGGAATTTGATTCGCGTATCGCCACGATTGACGAAATCGCAGTCGGCACGGAGTACAACGGCAAAATTCTTCTTGACGGCAGATGGTCATATGGCGTGGCTCCCGTAAAACCGGGTAGCGGCGGCAACAACACCAAACTCAGCAACGTGGTCGGCTCGTTCAGTGCGGGTACCAACGCCACCTCATCAGGCGTTTTACAAAACGGTGCTTCGGCAACCGTAACGGATCCGACAACCGGTCTACAGATTCCCAATCCGTGGAGTTTTACCGGAAATATAGCATACCAACACGTAGTCAGCGGTCAACCGTTTAAAGTCGAATTGGATTTCTCCGCAATGACGACAAAAGAGCCTTATCCCGCCACGTTGAACGGTCAAGGTTTTACAATTTTATGTGGTGATGGTGGTTGTGAACAGTACGTAAACATTCGCTTTGACGCTTCGACAACAGCCACCAAACCGCCGGATAGAAGCTCAAATACCATGAACGGGATTACAAATAACCGTGCTGTTGAGTATATCATCGGCGTCAAAAATGTTAAATCGGCGAATGATTTGGCGGAGGCAATTTTTCAGGGAATTTATTCAAAGAACCAGATTGGTAACAACGTTGCGCAGATTGATACTAATCACGATCTGAAAATTGAACGCGATGCCTCCGGAAAAATTTTCATCTCGAAAAACGGACCCCCTCTTCTTTTCAAGGAAGGCACAATCCCCAATCCGCTGACAGACCCGATTCCCGACGCCGAAACCAAAGAAAAGCCGTGGAACCCGCTTTGGGTTCAGCACGGCACACAAGCCGGACAGCGCGTCAATATTTACATCAACAGTATGCAAACGAAAGATTTGGGAATTGAAAACGCCAGCGTCAGAACAAAAGAAGAAGCAATTGCCACAATCGCCTTAATCGACAGTGCTATCGATACCGCTCTCGACGAGGCGACAAACTTGGGCGCGTGGCTCCAGCGGCTCGAATACACCGACTTGAACGTCACGACGATGGGCGAAAATGTTCAAAATGCCGAATCGACAATCCGCGACGTTGACATGGCGAAGGAAATAACCGAGTACACCAAATACAACATCTTGACTCAATCGTCGCAGGCAATGTTGGCGCAGGCGAATCAAAACGGCTCTGCAATACTCAGTTTGTTGCAGTGAAAAATTTCGTCAGCGCGTTATAAACTTTGTCCGAAAAAATTTATCCCGTGTCGGAAATTTGCGGCGCGGGATTTTTTTTGCTATCATGACGAAAAATTTTTGGAGGAATTTAATGGCTAAAGTTTCCGTGCTGATTCTGGCGAAGAACGAAGAAAAATTTATCGGCGCGTGTATTCGGAGCGTTTCGGATTTTGCGGACGAAGTTGTCGTTATCGACGACTTCAGCACCGACGCCACCGCAAAAATTTCCGCCGAACTTGGAGCGCGTGTCGTGCAACGTGCGCTTGCGGGCGATTGGGGCGGGCAACAAACTTTCGCGATTCAGCAGGCGAAATTCGATTGGGTTTTTTTTATCGACGCCGACGAACGCGCAACGCCCGAACTTT
>CAMUZL010000029.1 GCA_947165185.1 uncultured Selenomonadales bacterium | reverse complement strand
TTTTTTGTGCGACGCGTAAATTTGAGCGAAAAATTTCAGTCTGTCCTTGACCACAATAAATCCCTCCTCACGCAACAAAACCGTCAATCGGTAACTTCTTCTTCGTCGTCATTTTCCAAGGCGATTGTCAATTCTTCAAGCTTCCCGCTGAGTTTTTGGAGCAAACATCTCAAATCTTCGCGTTCGTCTTCGCTCATGTCGAGGAACAATTCCTCGTAATCGGGTCGGCTGTGCGGGAACTGTCTGCCTTTTTCTGTCAGCTCAATGATTAACGAACGCTTGTCCGTTGGTGCGCGACGCCGCGAAATAAAGCCGTGTGCTTCGAGTTTCTGCAACAGTTCGCCCAAAGACTGCGGCCGCATGTCCATAATGAATCCGAGTTCTTTTTGGCTGACGGCGTCCATGCGGTTGAGTGCCGTCAAAATTCGTCCCTGTCCGTGCTTCGGGTCGATGCCGCCGAAATTTTTACGGTACCACGCCATGTGATATTCGTGCATCAGGTGATGCATTTCCAAAAAAGTTTCCGTCAAATTTTCCGTGCCGTCCATGTTTTACACCTCCAAAAATTTTTTCAAGTTCGTTTGCGGAAAAATAATACATGGTACCCTAAATATAGTCAAGGGGGGTGGCGATTTTTAACCGAAATGTAAACGGTCAAGATTGCAAAAAAATATCCGTCGCGTGAGGAGCGCAACGGACAGATATTTTCACGACGCAGCAGATTTTTTCACGACGCAGATATTTTTTCACGCCGTGAATTATTTTTTCGACGCGGCAGATTTTTCACGACGCGGGCATTTTTTCCAGCGCGGCAAGACAATCATTAATCAGCGTGCGCAATTCGGAAATAGGTTTCGTCGAATGCATGGCGGCGTGATTGATGTTGTTGCGTTCGCGGCGAATGTCGTAATAATATTTCAGCGATTTCAGCGCGGTTGCGGGGTCGGGCTGCAAGTCGATAATTTTCGCGCCGAAAAGTTTGCGATAATCTTGTTCGCGAGTTTCCCAATTTTTGACGGGCGCGGGTTCTTCATATTCAATTTTGAACAGCCTCGACAAAGCGGCGTTCGGCAATTCTTTTGCAATGCACTCCGGAATTTTCGCGTAGACAATTTTCTGATAGAAACGGCCAAAACTGATGTAGTTTGAATCCTTATTGCGCTCGTCGTAAATCATTTGCAACGCGGCGGCAAGACACGGAAATTTTTTCTTAAAGGCGTTCACGGTTATTCCTCTGTTGCCGCAACGTTCAAAATCACTTTGCCCGCGTTTGTACTCGTCCAAAAACTTTTCAAGCTTCGGGAAATTTATATCGCCCTTTCGGAGAGCTTTGCGCAGATTGTCGAAGAAATTTTCGATTGAAAAGTTGATGATGAAATATTGTTGCCAAGTTTTGCTTGCGTCATTGCACTTTGATTCGCAATACTTATCGAAGTTCGGGATTTTCGGCACACAAATTTTTCGCGTGACGAATTCTTCGGGCAACCACTCTGTGCAAAGCGTCATTGCCTGTTGCCAAAAGCCTTTGTCCATGCACCAACGAATTATTTCAATTCGCGACGGGTTTTCGCTCAACAAATCGCCGTATTCGCGCTCAATCGTGTTGATTATCTTCGCAAAAAGTTCGCTGCGCAAATCTTTATAGGAATGCTTACGGAAATCTTTTATGTGGCCGCCAAGTTTTTCCAATTCGCTTTCAATCGCGCTCGTCCGACAAATTTTTATCGCGTCGGAAAAACGATTCATCGCGTTAAGTAAATCGTTTACTGCGGGCGGCGGCGGAGTGCCGAAATAATCCTGCAACGCCTTGACGCTGCCGAAATTTACGAACTCATCCGCGCCGGTTATCAATGAAAACATGCGTTGAATTTCATTGGCGCGATATACTTTTTTCGCCGCCGGGTCGGAATATAAAATTTCGCCGATTTCCAGCCCGCGATATTTCAACAGCTGAATTATCGACAGCATGAGCATCGACGCGTGACGAAAACCGCCCGTCATATCCGCATGAACCGTGATTTTGTCTTTGGGATTTTCTTGCGCAAAATTCATGACGGCATCGGCAATTTCGGCTGTCTGCAAAATGTTATCTTTCAGCGCGGTTACGCCGTCCAAATAATCTTGCACGGAAAATTTTCCGTCGAGTTGCGGGCATTCCTTCACGACGCGCAGTTCCAGAAATTCCAGATGAGGCACGTCGTTGACGAATTTATTTGTCGGAACGGGATTTTTCCTCACGAAATCACTTGCGATTAGAAAAATTTTCGACAGCGAATTTTTTTGCCCGCCAAGCATTCGTTCGACGTAAACAATCGCCGATTCGTTCGTTTGAATCGCCGCGTATTGTCGCCCTTGTATGTCGGGGTAAATTATTTCTCTGTCCGCAAAGTTTGGGCTTACAGGGCTGACGAACGCCAGCATAATATGTTTTTCCATGTCAATACTCCCTGAATTGAACGAAATTGAACGTCGAAACTTGTCGCGTTGAGCCGTCCGGCAAAATTTCCGAGTGCGCCACGCGTTCGCTCGTTGCCGCCACGACCGTCACGCCGAAATTTTTCAGCCGCTCGACCATTGCGAACGTGTAATTGAATTCGCCCTGACACAGCACGGCGGCAGGCTCAAGCTCCAAAATTTTTTCGGCGTTCGCACGAACAAGCTCGCGAATTTTTTCGGTATCGGCTTCGGCTTCGACATTTGGAAACGGCACGTCGACAATTTCGCCGTAAATTTTTGCCGCGTCCGTCTGCTCGTTGCTCCAGCGCGTCGAAGGGTGATTCGTGTGGTTTACAAAAATTTTTTTCATCGGCATCACTCCGCCGAAAATCTAACACAAAAAAACACCTCCCGCAATGGAGAGGCGTTTTTTATTTTTCGCAAGACCGTAAACGGTATGGATGCATGCGCGACGTCCTGCATGAATGCGTCGAACAAGGAAATCGACGACATGTTTCAAAACCGTAAACGGTATGGAGGCATGCGCGACAGGCCAACAAACGGCAGCAAGCAGGATTCCCGGTTTACATCGTTTCAAAACCGTAAACGGTATTAATGGTGTCGCGACCCAACAAAGGAGAGAGAACATGTCAACTAACGAAAAGTTTCAAAACCGCGAGCGGTAAAAACTTTCTGCGCTGATTATAAAGCGTCGCCGCGAAAATTTCAAGCAAACGAAAAATCCCCGCCGAGTTTTTCGACGGGGAAATTTTTTTCGCCTCCAAAGCCCGTAAACGGTACGGAGGTTTACCTTGTGCAACATCTGGCGAACCATTAGCCCGTAAACGGTATGAGTGGTGTCGCGACATTCATCAATGATAGGTAAACGATGGAGCGAAGATTCACCTAAGTTTCAAAACCGTAAACGGTATGGAGGCATGCGCCTTGGCGTTCCGAAAAATTTAGTCGGTCGCCATTCTAACTACTAACCTGAGTGATGTCGCAACTTACCTTTGTTTGTTTTAATAGTCGCTATATCGGTGATGTTTCAAAACCGCACGCGGTAAAAACTTTCTGCGCAGATTATAAAACGTCGACGCGAAATTTTCAAGCAAATTTCTTGCAAAAAATTTTCGGCGGCGGCATAATATTGGCGGAGGTGATTAATGCATGGCTCAAAAAGTTTTTGGCGCGTTGCTTTTCGACACGCGCAGCATTCAGCGATACATTTATTCGGGCAACAAACTTCGCACGAATGTCGGCGCGTCTTACATTGTCGACAGAATTTTTTTCGACGTGCTGATTGGCGACGTGCTCAAAAAAATGTTCCCCGAAGACGCGGAAAATTTTTCGTCAACGGACGACGCGTGGGATTCGTCAAAAGATACCGTGACGCCCTGGACGAAAATGAAATCCTGTTGCGTGGCGTATGTCGGCGGCGGAAATGCTCTGTTGCTTTTCAACGACGCGGAAACCGACAAGCCCGTCGAAGTCGTCAAAAATTTTACGCGGAAACTTTTGGTCAAACGTCCCGGCTTGAAAGTCGGCGCGGCGACGGGCAAATTGGAATTGATTGACGACAAGTTGAATCAAAAAGACATCGACGCGCTTTATCTCAAGCTCAAGGAAAATCAAAACAAAATTTTTCCCGCAGTCAACGTGCCCTACACCGGCTTGACGCTCAGTTGTGAAGTCAACGGCGAGGCGGCAAATTTTTGCGACAGATACGGCGAAATAAGCAAGGACTTCGGCGACGTTCGATTTTTTTCGCAGGAAACCGCCGTCAAATTCTTCGCCGCCGAGGACGCCAACAAAAATCTGCGCGAACGTTTCAAAAAAATTTTTCGGCTGAAAAGTTTCGATCCGCAGATTGATTTTGCGTTCCCGACGGAAATTGAAAAACTCGGTCAACGCGAAGGCGAAAATTATTTTGCGATTGTTCACGTCGACGGCAACAACATGGGCTTGAAATTCCGCACGTGCACGGGTTTGGCGGCGCGGCGAAAATTGTCCCGCGAAATTCGTCGCAAGACCGAGGGCGCGTTTGCCGACCTGCTTGCGAAAATTATCCGCATGAAAATTTCGGGCGGCTTTGAAAAATTTCTTGACCTTGACGAAAATGTCTTGCCGATTCGTCCGCTGATTATCGGCGGCGACGACGTGACTTTTTTTTGTCCCGCGAACATGGCGATTCTTTTCACGAAAACGCTGATTGAATTTTTGGACGCCGACACGCCCGAAGATTCGCCCGAACATTTGACGGAAAAATTTTCGCGGCACATGGACGCCTGCGCGGGCATCGCGATTTTGCCGACAAAGTATCCGTTCTTTCGCGGCTATGAACTCACCGAACAACTTTGCGACGCGGCGAAAAAATCCATGCGCGAACTTTTGCCCAAAGATCTCGACACCAAAAAACCTTTGTTGGCGGAAGATATTCCACGCGGCTCAAGTTGGCTCGACTTCGCGATTCTTCACGGCGAACAGGCACCGACGCTCGAACAAATTCGCTCGACGGAATATCGCGGCGCACGCGGCAATTTGCATTTCGGCGCGTATCGGGTTTGCGGCGACGGCGATTCGCTTCACAAGCTGGAAAATTTACTTGCGTGCACGACAGAATTTCCCTCCGTTATGGCGAACAATAAAATCAAAGAATTGCGCGGCATTCTTCAACGCGGACAGGACGACGCGGAAAAATTTTTACGGCAACTGGAGTATCAGCAACAGAAATTGCCCGACGTGGCGGACTGGAAAAATTTCCGAAAAAATTTGTGGCACGACGGCGCAACGCCTTACGTCGACGCGATTGAGCTGATGGATTTTTACAAAAAGGAGGCGGCGGACGCATGGCAAAAATTGACGTGACGATAGAAATTTTGTCGCCGATACATTTGGGCTCCGGTCAGGCGGACGTGAACACCGACGCCGAAATTGTTCATGACGCGTTGGGCTTCCCGTATTTCCCCGGCAAAAGATTCAAAGGTCTGCTTTACGAAAGCGCGGTCGAAATTTTTGAGATGTTCGAATTGAGCGGACTGGACACGAAAAATTTATCGCCGCTAGAAAAAATTTTCCATCGGCAATCGACAAGCGAAATTCAGCTTATCGTGCCGAATTTTTTTATTTACCCGCTTGACGAGTACGAAAAATTTTGCGCGGAGTGGAAGTGGTTGCAGACGGAAAAACCTTATTGCGAAATTTTCACGCCGACGGAGGTTTTAAATTCGTTTACGTCGTTGCGCTATCAAACGCGGCTTGAAAACGGAATCGCGGCTGATAAATCGCTCCACAATCTGCGCGTGCTCAACGCGGGCTTGAAATTTTTCGGCGAAATTACCCTGCTCAACGCCGACGAAAAAGTTTTAAACTTGCTGGCATTGGCGATAAAAAATTTGTCGGCAGCGGGCACGAAACGAAATCGCGGCTTCGGGCGAATCAAATGCACGGCGACTTTCGACGGGAAATCCGAAACGCAAATCGTTAAAAAAATTCTTGCGGGGGTGAAGTGACCATGCATCGAATAAAAATTTCAGTCAAAACTTTGTCGCCCGTCGTCCTCACTTCCGAAAGCAACACGACCGTAATGACAAAAACGCATTCGGCATTCGGCGGCTCGGTTTTTCGCGGAATTTTCGCGTCGCGTTTCGTCAAAGAGCAAAAACTCACCGACGAGGCGCACGACGAAACTTTCCGCGAACTTTTTTTTGGCGGGCTGAAATTTTTGCCCGTCAATCCCGAAATTTTCGGCGAGCGTTCGTTTATTCTGCCGTTGTCACTGCAAAGCGGCAAGGCGGGCACTTCCGGCGGCAATCAAATTCAAGACCTGCTTGCCGACGAAGAATCACGGCGCGGCTACAAAAGTTTTCGCGGCTTCGGCATCGAACGCGACGGGAAATTTTTCAGAGCGCAAGTCAAAACGAATATGTTCATGCACATGAGCCGCAGCAACGACAACGAGCGACTTTCGGGCAGGAGCGTCGACGGCGGGATTTATAATTACGAGGCGATTGACGCGGGACAAAATTTCAGCGGCGAAATTATCGGCGACGAAAAAATTTTGGCAAAACTGCGCGACGGCTTGAATTTGGACGGCGGCAAGATAATTGCTTATGTCGGGCGGTCGAAGTTCACGCAATACGGCAAATGTCTGATAACGTTCGGCGAAGTTGAAAATTTGCCCGCGACGAATTTCGGCGAGCAAATTTTTTTGCGATTGGACACGCCGTTAATTCCCGCCGACGAAAATTTTTTGGGCGCGGAAACGGTTTTGTCGACGGAAATTGCCTGCAAGTTGGGAGAAAAATTTTCAATCGGCAAAGTCTTCGCCTCAAGCGTCGAAGTCGAAAATTTCGTCGTGCCGTGGGGCATGAAACGTCCGCGAGTTTCGGCGTTGTCGGCGGGAACTGTTTTTGAGCTGAAATTTTCTTCGCCATTGACCGATGACGAAAAAATTTCCCTGCGCGAAAAAATTTTTGCGGGATTCGGCACGCGCACCGAAGAAGGCTTCGGACAACTGCGACTTTGGCAACCGTCAAAAAATTTCCTCAAGGGCGAACACGACGAAGAAATTCCCAAGCCCGAAAGTTTTTCGGCGGAAACAATTTCTTTGGCGAAAAAAATTTTGACGGCGCGGCTTTCGGAACGCGTTAGACTTTTCGCTTACGAGGACGCCAAAAAACTTGAAACTCAACTGCGGCGCGGAAATTTTACGCATTTCTTCACGCGGCTCGGCGGAATTCTTTCAAGCGCGGGCAAGAAAAATATTCGCGAAAATTTCAAGTTGCGGCTTGAGCAGGAAATTCGCGGCGGCAGTTCGTTTGAAGACCATCTGAACAATTTTTACGCGGCGAACGGAAAAAAATTTATCGACGTGTTCACGGGCAACGCCGAATTTCCGCGCACGGTTCACGAATTGATGAACATTTCCGCGCTTGCGGCGTGCAAAGGAGTGATTGATTTTGTCGACGAAGATTTTTCCGACGACGAATTTTTTGCCGAGTATCTGACGAATTATTTCCGTTTCGCCCGAAAACTTGCTGCGGGAGGTGACCGGCGTGAATAACTCAAGCGTTATCGGAAAAATTTTAATCACGGGCGATTTGATTTTGGAGTCGCCGCTTTTAATCGGTGACGGCGAAGGCGAGACCAACGAAAATTTTATCGACATGCACGTTTTAAAAAATGACGCGGGCAAGCCGTTTATCCCCGGAACTTCGCTTTGCGGCGTCCTGCGCGAGTGGTTGACGAAATTTGATTCGGACGCGGTCACGAAAATTTTCGGCGACATGGACGAAATGCAAAGCTCAATTCAGATTGAAGACATTGTACTTGCGGGCGGCGAAATTTTTTCGCGGGACGGCGTGCGAATTGACGGGCTGACGGGCACGGGCGTCACGGGCGGCAAATACGATTTCGAGTTCGTGGAGCGCGGCGCGTCGGGCAAACTTCGCTTGCTGATAAATCTGCGCGGCGTTCATGCGGACGGCAAAAAAACTTCGCCCGAATTTGTCGCGGTGATAAAAACTTTGCTGAAAAAACTTTCGGACGGAATTCGGCTCGGCGCGCTCACAAGCAAAGGTTTCGGCTTGGCTAAAGTCAAAAATTTGAACGCGAACATTTACGATTTCCGAGAAAAAGCCGACGTTGCCGCATGGTTACTCGATAAAGATTCGTCGGACAAAATTTCTCCGTCGACCGAAGATTTTTCCGCGCCGAAAGATTTTGTCGTCAACGCCCGATTTAAATTCAATTCGTCGTTTATCGTTCGCGATTACGAAGTCAACGCGGACGACCGCAAGAAAAAAGTTTCCTCAACCACGCTCAAAAGTCGCGGCGATTTCGTCATCCCCGGTACAACGCTCAAGGGAATTTTGCGTCACCGCGCAGAATACATTTTCGGCAAGCTCGGACTCGACAAAAATCTTTTGGATGATTTGATGGGCACGACGACGAACAAAAGCCGTTTCATCGTGGCGGAAAGTTACGTTGCGACGAAAAATTTTGCGGAAGTCAATCACACGCGCAACAAAATCGACCGCTTAACCGGCGGCACGTTGCAGGGCACGCTGTTTACCACGAAGCCCGCCTATCAGAAAAATTTCGACGCGCCGACGCTGGAAATTAATTTTGAAATTCGCGACGCAAGCGATTCCGAAGCGGGGCTGGCGATTTTTTTACTGCGCGATTTGTGGTTCGGACGCGTGGCACTCGGCGGCGAAAAATCAATCGGGCGCGGCACTCTCAAAGGTTTGTCCGCCGAAATAAAATTTGACGGCAAAACTTACACGCTCGACGCGAACGGCAAAGTTATCGGCGGCGACAAAAATAATCTTGAAAATTTCGCGGCGGCGTTGAAAAATTTCGCGGGAGGTGGCGACGAATGAGCGGCTTGAATTTGGCGAAAAATGTCGGGCTTGAACTTCGCGAGTGCAAAACTTTTTCGGAGCGGCTTGAATGTTCGACGGCGGAACTTGAAAAAATTTTGCGCGAAAAAATTTCGGACGGAATTTTTGTCGCGTGGCAAATTCAAAGCATCGTCTGGGGCAAAATCAACGGCGAAAATTTTTTGCCGAACGTTGAAGATTTATTGGAAATTCGGCTGTTCAATCGGCGCGAAGAAATTCACTTCAAACGGGCGGACGAAAAATTTATCGGGCGATATGTTCGCGACGACGACGGCACGGGAACTTTTTACGCGGACAGTTTTGCGCGACTTTGGGGCGAAAATGTTTCGTCGGCGAACGGTTTTATAAAACTTGTGGACGCGCCGCGAAAAATTTCAATGGAGTTGCCCTGCGACGACGACGGCAAAAAATTTTACGGACTCACGACGCGAAATTATATCGGCAGCGACGCGGCGACGGGCTTGAGCGGCTACGTCGATTATCGTTTCGTTGCGATTGAATCTGCTTGGGACGGTGATTAAATTGGCAAATTGGAAAGACCAACTCGGCGCGAAATTCGGAATCAAACCGCCTGAAGAATCTTCGCCGCAAAAAAATTCTCGGCCGCAGAAAAATTATTCGTCACAGTCGCGAAACTCACAGCCGAAAAATAATTATTCGGCTCGTTCGGGAAATTATCAATCGCAAAATAATTCTTTGCAACCGCCGACCGCGCCGTATAATTTCGTTTCGTTGCCCGAAAGTGTTTTGCCCGCGCAGTTTCAAAACGTCGACGACTTCAAAGAACACGTCACCTCGGCGGAAACCGTCAGCGGAGAAATTTTTTTGGACATTGAAACTTTGACGCCGCTTTTCATCGGTGGCAACGAATCAAAAAATTTTGCGCCCGTCGGCAAGCCGATAATCCCGGGCTCGTCACTTCGCGGCATGTTCAAAAATATTTTCAAAATCGTGACGTGCGGGGCTTTTCGCGGCGAATCGACTGCGCAGAAAAAAGGCGAAGACTTCAACGACGAACACATTTATTTTCGTTGCATCATGGGCGTCGGGCGTTATCCGTGGACGAAAAGCCTGAACAAACTTTACAACGGCAGAATGATTCACAGCGTCAAAGGCAAAGACGGCAAAATTATTCCCGCCAAAAGTGCGCGGCCGGGCTTTTTGATTTGCACGAACGACAACAAAGTTTTTATCGCGCCGTCGATTTACAAGAGCGACCGCAAAGACGACCGCATTTTGATTCGCGAATACGAAAAAATTTTCAACGTGACGATTCCCGAAAGAAATTCCAGCCGTATCGAATGGGACGGCGGCACGGCTTACATCATTACGGGCAGTCAGGCGCGTTATAAACTGCTCGACCAAAATTCTTACGACACACTCAACGACGAAGAAAAAAAACGTGCGGGCAAGCAATTTATCCGCTTCACGAAAATTGATTACGTCGATTGGTGCCGCGAACATTGGCTTGAAATTCACGACGACGTTTTGACTTCTTATCGTCACGACCGCAACCGCAGAGGCGTCGACATTGTTCCGCGTGACGAAGACGGCAAAAAAGTTGCGGGAACTTTGGGGCGCAAACAACTTGAAAATTTACTCGGAGAAAATTTGCCGCGTGATGTCGTCAGCTTGATTCCCTGCCACTTTCTGGAGGAGCGCGGGCAAGTTACGGCATTCGGGCACGGGCAATGTTTCCGCATCCCGTATCAAAATCGAATCAGCGACGCCGTAAAAATTTCCGGCAACGAATCAGTCGATTTCGCCGACGCGCTTTTCGGCAGCAAGGAACTTTGGGCGAGCCGTGTTTATTTTGAAGACGCGACGCCCGTCGAAAAAATTTCCACGCTCCCGACGGACAAAGCGCATCCGCTCATGCAACCGAATCCGACTTCGTATCAACTTTACCTCAAGCAGGACGGCAAAGGCGAACTTGTTCATTGGGACAATCACAATGCGCAAATTCGCGGCTACAAACTTTATTGGCATAAGCCCGCAGATTGGCAGGCGACCGCTTTTGAGTTGCGCGAAAATCAAAAACGTCTTAAATCCGACAAAGAACCGTTGACCAAAGAAATGACGCCGCTTGATAAAGGAAATAATTTCGTCGCGAAAATTCGTTTCAAAAATCTCAGCCGCGTTGAACTCGGCGCGCTCATGATGATTTTCGATTTGGACGGCGCGAAAAATCCCGCTTACAAAATCGGGCAGGGCAAACCTTTCGGCTTCGGCAGCGTGCGAATTACGCCGAAACTTTTTGTCGAAAACGAGAGCACTTACACAAAACTTTTCGACGGGGACGGCTGGCAAAATCCCTGTCGCGAAAAAAATCCCGCCGAATATCTCGACGCCTTTAAAAAATATTTGGACGATTGCGGACTGCTTGACACGTGGCAAAAAGTCATGGACGAGCTGAAAATGATTTTGGATTTTTCACCGGCGACGAAAAAAAATTGGAGCGATTCGGTCAAGCTGATGAGCGGCACCCCCAAAAATTTCAACGGCAAAGAGACAATGGAGTTGGACGAACGATTTAAGCAGCGCGTGCCGTTGCCGACAATAAAAACGATTTTCGAGGCCGTGAAATGATCGGCGCGCTGGTTTATAAACTACGGGCGGAAAATGAAACGTCGTTGCCAATCGTCAACGGGCGACTGATGCACGCGGCATTTTTCAAAATCCTCAACGACTTTTCGCCGAAGTTCGGGACTTTCATTCACAACGAGTGGAATATAAAACCGTTTACGGTATCTTTTCTTGAGCCGGCGGGAAAAATTTTGCCTTTCGGAGACCGTTGGGCTGTTCAACGTGACGACAAATTTTTTTGGCGCGTGACGGGACTCAACGAAAAAATTTTACAAGCCGCGTTGAACATTCCCGTCGGCGAAAAAATTCGTGCGGGCGGTTTGACATTGCGACTGGAAAAAATTATTTGCGACGGAAATGTTCGCGCCGATACGGGCGTCGTCGAAGTCGAAGATTTAATTTCGGGCGTGAAAATTTTTCAAAGCGTCGACGAAATTTCTTTCGACTTCGTGTCGCCCGTGTCGTTCCGCATTGACGATTTTGACGCGCCGTATCCGCGTGCAGATTTGATTTTCCCTTCGTTGGCGGACAAGTGGACGCAAGCACAAATGCCCGCCGCCGCCGACAAAAAAATCATCCGCGAACTTGCCGAAAAAATTCGTTTGACGCAGTGGAGCGGAGAGTGCAAAAAATTTTACCTGTCAAAAAATCGGGGCACGTTGGCTTTTCGCGGAAAATTTTCCTACAGCCTCGAAAGTTTGAGCGGCGACGTGCAAAAAGTTTTTCTGCTGCTTGCGAAGTTCGGAGAATTCGCGGGCGTCGGCAGATTGACGGGACAAGGTTTCGGACAAACTCGCGTTTCGTTCGCGGCACGATAAAAATTTTTTTCGGGGCGTCATCGAAGACGTTCCGTTTTTGTTTGCGCGGAAAATTTTTTCGTAGAAATTTCTTGACGCAAAACAGCCGCCGCAAATTAAATTTACGTTAGATATCTTTCAATCTGCCCGTGTTTGTGCTAAGCTGTAACAAAATTTTTGGCGAAGGAAGTCGAAAAAACAACGGGGAGATTTCAATGGAGATGATTACCAAAAAATTTTTCGGGACGCGCTTCCTGGCCGTTGCGATTTTCTTCGGGATGAGCGCATCGGAAGTGCACGCCCATCAAACGGAAAACCTTTACGTGAACGGCAAACCCGTAGTCGAACTGAATTTCTTCAACGGCGGCGAATTCAGCTCCGAAATAAATTTCAATGCCAAACTTGTCGACGCCTCGAAACTCGGCGCGGATTATTGGAAAAATATTCTCGGCTTGCGCACGGTGACGCCGTGGCAAATTGCTTTCGTCACAAGCACGCGACAAACCTTCGACGGGAAAACTTTTTCTTTCGACGCGGCGGAATTTACTTCCGAAAATTATCTTGCGCAGATGATTCAAAGCGGGCGAACGCTCACGCCGTTTGACATGGAAAACCTGGCGGACACGGAAATTTCCGCCGACGAAGTTTCAAGCGTCCTGCAAGAAAATTCTCCGTCGGACGACGCGGCTTTGTCTTACGTGACTATCGGCAGAAATTTGGGCGCGACACGCACCGACGCGATCAACGGCTGGTACGTCGACGCCGAAACAATTTTGCCCATGAACGAACAAGCGGCGGATTTTATCGGCGCGCTTCGTTTGGAATTGGCGCGTTCGCTCGGCGTGCAAGTTTTGCTTGACGGCACGAAGTTTGCGGAAAATATTTCAGATCCGAACGCGTGGACTTTGCATTTGGTCGACGGGAACGGAAATTACGCTTCCGAAGGTAAAAAAATCGTCACAAGCGCGGGACTCGGCAACCGTGACGCGGCGGATTTTTTTGTTGCGGACAAGACAATTTATTTCGTCGGCGACAACGTTTCGGAAGTTTTGAACGGCGCGACTTTCGACGGAGTGAGCGGCATTCCGATTAACGCTTGGGACAACGAAAATTTTGACGGCGTGCAGACTTTAATTCCCGGCTTGATGACTGCCTTGCCGTATAAAAATTATTCGACGTTCACGGAATTGGAACTTGCCGCCCTGCAAGATATCGGCTACGACATCGACAGGAAAAAATTCTACGGGCTTTCGATTTACAAAAACGGCGCGACAATCGACAACACGAACAATTTTACAAGCGACGAAGATTTGGCTGTCGGCTTGCACATTTTCGGCGCGAAAAATACCGTCAATCAGAGCGGCGATATTAATTTGACGGGCACGGGCGCAGTCGGAATTCGCGTTGACGGCGAAAAAAATAATTTGACGATTCCCGCAGGCACGGAAATTTCTTCAAGCGGACTGCGCGGCAAAGGTCTGCTTGTTTCCTACGGGCGCGAACACAATTTGACGGTCGACGGAAATATTTTCGCGACGGGCGAAGGCGGCAACGCTGTCGAATTTAATTTCGGCTCAAACGCTCTCGGCGCGGGCGGCGAATATCGCGGCTCGTATCTGCGTTATCTTCGTTACGTCAACGCAAGCGGCACAATCGTCAACGCGGAAAATCTTCCGCTCACAATGACGGACGGTTTTAATTATTCGCCGGACGAACTTAACGGCGCGTTGGTCAACGACTTCAATCTTTCGGGAAAAATTCAAGGCTCCAAAAACGCAATTTACATCGGCAAAAATGCGTTCGTCAGAAATATCAACATCAATTCGGGCGCGGAAATTATCGGCGACATAACCAGCGACTGGAAAAATTTCACGGCGGCGGACGGCTTTTCAACCGCGCCCGTCGAAATTCAATACGACGGCAAAAGTTACGACGCGGAAAAATATATTCCCGACTTGGCGACGAATTTGAATTTCAACACTGATTTGAGTTACGACGGAGACATCAACGGCGCGAACAATATCCGAATGAACGTCAATGAAGGGACGCTGAATTTTTCCGGCACGGCGGACATTTTGAGCGTCGAAGTCATGGGCGGCGCGAAACTTTTCGGCGGTACTTTCACGCTAAACGATATGCGTTTCGATATTGCGGACGGTTTCACGGATTCGCTGACGGGCAAATTCATCAACCACGGCATAATCGGCGCGGGCTCCAAAGATACGAATTTGGTTATCAACGGCGACTTGATTTCCGATGGCATTTTGCAAAGAATTTCGGGCGGCACGGGCGGAAAAATTATCGTCAACGGCAACGCGAATATCAACGGCTCCACGATAACGACGGACAGTCTTTTGCCCAACGAGACCGAAACGGTTTTAATCGCGAATTCAATCACAGGCAACATTGCCAATCCCGTCGGCTCCCCCGTGAAACTTTCGGCATTGCTCAGAGCGACGGGCGCGATTGTCGGCAACACGGTCACCGTCACAACTTACGAAGAAACGACTTCACTGCCCGACTTGAACGGCGAAGAAAGTCAAACTTTGGACGCGATGAACAACATGTTTGAAAATCTTTCGGGCGACAGTCAGCAAACCGAAATGACGACGTTTTTTAATTTGGACG
>CAMUZL010000028.1 GCA_947165185.1 uncultured Selenomonadales bacterium | reverse complement strand
ATTTGAATCCCGACGACCCGAAAGTTGCCGAAGAAAAAATGAAGGAAATCAACGAAGCCTATTCCGTCCTCGGCGACAAAGACAAACGGGCTCAGTATGACCAATTCGGGCACGCGGCTTTTTCAGGCGGCGGCGCAGGTTACGGCGGCGGTTTCGACGGCAATGTCAATATAAATTTCAATGACATTTTCGGCGGCGGCATGGGCGGTTTCGGCGACATCTTCGAGCAATTTTTCGGCGGCGGCACAACCCGTTCACGCACGAAAAGAAAACCCGGCCCCGAACGCGGCGCGGATCGTCGTTACGATTTGAGCATCACTTTCGAGGAAGCGGCTTTCGGCAAAGAATTGAAAATTAAAGTTCCGCGTCTTGAAACTTGCGAAGACTGCGGCGGCACGGGTGCGAAAAAAGGTTCCACGCCCGACGAATGCCCCGATTGTCACGGCACGGGCATGAGACAGACGACCACGCGCACGCCGTTTGGAGTTATCGCGAATTCGCGTCCCTGCGAACGCTGTCACGGCACGGGACAAATTATCAAGAATCCCTGCAAACACTGCCACGGCGAAGGCAGAGTCAACGTCGAGCGCGAAGTTACCGTAAATATTCCCAAAGGCGTCGACGACGGACAGCGGCTCCGCGTCAGAGGCGGAGGCAACGCGGGGTTGCGCGGCGGCGAAACGGGCGATTTGTTCGTCTACCTCAGCATTAAACCGCACAAAATTTTCACGCGGCGCGACTACGACGTTTACTGCGAAATTCCGATTAGTTTCGTGCAGGCGGCGTTGGGTGCGAAGGTCGAAGCTCCGACGATTGACGGCAAAGTTGACTTGACGATTCCCGAAGGCACGCAATCCGGCAAAGTTTTCAAAATCGGCGGCAAAGGCATTCCGATTTTGCGTGGCGAAGGGCGCGGCGATGAGTTCGTCAAAATCAAAGTTCTCACGCCGAAAAATCTTTCGAGCCGACAGAAAAACCTTCTGCGCGAATTCGAGGACGGCGGCTCCGATTCGACGAACAATCCCGAAAAAAAATCTTTCATCGACAAGCTCAAGGACTTATTCGACTAAAATTTTTCGACACTCTCCGCAAACGCGGGGATTTTTTTTGCGGCGAACGTGACGATTTTCGGGCGGCTTGATTTTTTTCGTGTCTGTTAATAAAATAGCGCAGAAATTTTCGGGAGGCGATTTTTTTATGGCAAACGAAATTTTGTCGGCGAAACTTGAGCGGCTGAAAAATTATTTGCGTGAACTCGAAAGCGTCGCGGTTGCATTTTCCGGCGGCGTCGATTCAACTTTCCTGCTCACGGTTGCGCACGAAACTTTGGGCGACAAAGTCATTGCGTTGACGGCGGAAAACAGATTCGTCCCTGTCAGAGAACTCAACGCGGCGAAAAAATTTTGCGAAGATAATAAAATTCGGCGCGTGATTTTTATATCGAACGTCTTAAAAATTCCCGGCGTCAAAGAAAATCCCGAAAATCGCTGTTACCTTTGCAAGCGCGAGCTTTTCAAAAACTTTCTGCGCCTTGCCCGCGAAAATAATTTTGCTTACGTCGCCGAAGGCTCGAATATGGACGACACCAAAGACTATCGCCCAGGCATGAAGGCAATCGCCGAACTTGAAATAAAAAGCCCGCTTATCGTCGCCGAACTTTCCAAAGCCGAAATTCGCGCTCTGTCGCGGGAAATGAATTTGCCGACAGCCGATAAGCCGTCAATGGCGTGTTTGGCGTCGCGTTTCGTTTACGGCGAAACTTTGACGGCGGAAAAACTTTCGGCGGTCGAGGCGGCGGAAAATTTTTTGTCGGATGCGGGCTTCGGCCAACTGCGCGTTCGTGTTCACGGCAAACTTGCACGGATAGAAATTTCGCCCGAAGATTTTTCTCGACTGATTGAAATTCGCGCCGCGCTCGTCGACAAACTCAAATCGCTCGGCTTCGTCTACGTCACGCTGGACTTGCAGGGCTTTCGTTCGGGCAGCATGAATTTAATAAGAAATTTGGAGGTCTGATATATGACGGGACTTTTGGAAACGCCTTACGGCACGCAAGATTTTTTGCCTTCCGAGGCGGCAACTAAACGCGCAGTCGAAAAAAAAATCGCCGAACTGTTCGCGAGTTTCGGCTACGAAGAAGTTGTCACGCCGACGATGGAATATCTGGAAACTTTGACGACTTCAAGCGGGCGGGCGATTGAACCGCATCTTTTTAAAATGTTTGACCGCAACAACCGCACGTTGGCACTGCGCCACGAAATGACGACGCCGATAGCGCGAATGGCAGTCAGCCGACTGAAAGATTCGCCGTTGCCGCTGAAACTTTCCTATGTCGCCAACGTCTTTCGCTTCCGACAAAATCAGCCGGGGCGTCAATGCGAATTCTATCAAGCGGGCGTTGAGCTTTTGGGAATTTCAAACGCGTTCGCCGACGCCGAAATTGTAGCACTTGCCGCGCAGGCTCTGCAGGTTGCGGGACTTCGCGACTTTAAAATTTGTTTGGGGCAAGTCGAATTCGCGGCGGGCTTGACGGACAATTTATCGCCCGAAATTCAATCCGAAATAAAATCCGCGCTTGAACGTCACGATCTTGTTGCGCTGGAAAATTTGCCCGTGGACGAAAGTTTAAAAGAACTGCCGAAACTTCGCGGCGGGCGTGAAATTTTGTCGGCAGCTGAAAAACTCGCAAATAATCCGCGTTCAAAGCGCGCACTGGACAACTTGACGGAAATTTATCGTCTGCTGGAAATTTACGGCGTCGCGGACAAAATTTATTTCGACTTGGGCTTGATTCGCGATTTTGAATATTACACCGGCATGGTCTTCGAGGCTTACGCGGCGGGCGTCGGCTACTCTTTGGCGGGCGGCGGACGTTACGACCACATGTTGAAAGATTTCGGCGTTGCGTGTCCCGCGACGGGATTCGCGCTCGGCATTGAACGAATTCTTGACGCTCGCAAATTCCAAAACGTCACCGACAAATCCTCGACGAAAAAATTTTATTTAAGCTACGCGGCGGGTTGTGAAGACGCGGCAATTCAAAAAGCAACCGAACTTCGGGCGTCGGGTGAAGTTGTTGAAATTTCATTGACGCCACAAACTCAAGCGGAGGCACAAACCTGCGCGGAGAAATTTTTTGCGGAGTTGATTTACGTCGAATGAGCGCGTTTAAAAGAGTTTTGCAATTATTTCGTGCGGTGACGGCGCGGGTGTCCGTTGACGACGGGAAATACATTGCCGCGCACCTGAACGCCGACGAACAGAAAATTTTTTTCGCAATGAGCGTCCCCGATCAATGTCACAGCTTGCGCACCGCCTACACGATTGAACGGCTCGTCATTGAAGACAAACGCGGCGTCGACCGTGAATTTTTGATTCGTTGCGCGCTCCTTCACGACGTTGGACGAAAAGCCGGTGACTTGACAATCAAAGGAAAAATTTTCGTCGTGCTGGTGACGAACTTCGCGCCGAAATTCGCCGAACGTCTGGAGCTGAACGGCAATCGTGCGCTTTACGTTTATCATCATCACGCGGAACTTGGCGCGCAGAAACTTCAAAAAATCGGCTTGTTCAAAGAGGCGAAAATTATTGCCAAACACCACGCGCCGCCGAAAGCGAACGACCCGATTGAGCTGAAACTTTTGCGGCTGGCGGACAACGAAAATTAACGGAGTGATTGCATGATTCACAAATTCAAGCAGGGCGACGATTTTATTTTGCTCGACGTGGAGAGCGGCGCGGTTCATCTTGTCGACGAACTTACATTTAAAATTCTTGACGACTTCGACGGCACGAACGACGAAAAAATTTTGGCGAAATATCCCGACGACGATACGGCGGAAATTCTTGACGAACTTCATCAGCTGATTGACGCGGGCGAACTTTTCGCGCCCGAAATTTCCGAAGTGCCGACGTTCGCAAGTCGCGGCGTGGTGAAAAGCCTTTGCCTCATGGTCGCGCAGGATTGCAACCTGCGTTGCAAATATTGTTTCGGCGACGGCGGAACTTTCGGACATCGCGCCGTTATGTCGGAAAAAATCGGTTGCGCGGCGGTTGATTTTATTATAAAAAATTCGGGCGTGCGCAAACACTGCGAGATAGATTTTTTCGGCGGCGAACCGCTGATTAATTTTCGCACGGTTAAAGCCGTCACCGAATACGTGCGCCAACGTGAACGCGAAACGGGAAAAATTTTCAAGCTGACGTTGACGACAAACGGCATGTTGCTTGACGAAAAAATTTCCGCGTGGCTCAACGAAAATAATATTTCGCTCGTGCTGAGTTTGGACGGGCGCAAAGAAATTCATGACGCCATGAGACCCGACATAAGCGGGCGCGGCAGTTATGATCGCGTGCTGAAAAATTTTCAACGTGTCGTCAACGAACGCGGCGGCGAAAATTATTATCTGCGCGGCACGTATACGAATCGAAACTTGGATTTCGCCACGGACGTTGAAAACATTTGCGACGCGGGCTTCGACATCGTTTCGGTTGAACCCGTCGTGCTGAAAGATTCGCCGCTTGCGTTGACCGAAAAACATTTGCCGACAATTCGCGACGAATATGATCGCTTGACGGAAATTTATCTTGAGCGGGAACGTGACGGGCGCGGATTTAATTTTTTCCACTTCAACGTTGATTTGTCGAACGGCCCTTGCGTGGCGAAAAGATTGGCGGGTTGCGGCGCGGGACACGAATATTTTGCCGTGGCGGAAAACGGCGACTTGTACCCGTGTCATCAATTTGTCGGGCGCGCTCGTTACAAGCTCGGAAATATTTTCGACGGCGTGGAAGAAAATTCGCGGCATTGGCTGAAATATTTTCGTGAATCGCACGTGCTGAACAAACCGAAATGCCGCGACTGTTGGGCGAAATTTTTCTGTTCGGGCGGCTGTCACGCGAACGCGGATTTATTTCACGGCGACATTCGCGAACCCTACGAAATCGGTTGCGAAATTCAAAAGAAACGTTTGGAGTGCGCGATTTATGTTCAGGCAAAGTTGTCGGCGGATTGACGAAGCGTCTGCATTGACGAAAATATTTTTCGGGCAACGAACTCATTGCTGCCGTAACGGGTGGCATTTTTTTTGCGTCTTGTCATTGCGGCGCGTTTGGTTTATTATTCACTGTAATTATTTTTTAGCGCGGGAGGAATTTCATGAACGACAAAATGTTGGATTGGATGACGCTGGCGGAAAAATTTTCGTCAAGCGGTGACCCTCGCTCCATGCGTGCCGTCGCTCGTGAAATTTTTGAAGTCGACAAGAATTCCGCCGAGGGACTCGCGATTATGGCGGAGTCTGCGCTTTACTTGGGCAACGTCGACGAGGCGGAAAATCTTGCGCAATATTCAATGTCTGTGGACGTGAACAATCTGCGCGGGCGATTGGTTTTGGGCGGCGTCGCGGTGAAAAAATTCAAGCTCAAAGCGCAGATAAAAATTTTTGAAGCCGTCATCGAAGATGCGCACGCTCAACTTAAAAAGCTGACGGATAAATTCAATGAATACAGCCGAAAATTTTCGGCTGAGCGTCGACAAAAAAATTCCGAGGATGTTGACTTCCAAAAGCGGCTCGACAAGGAATTTTTCCTGACGAACGCGATTTTATTCAAGGCCTTGTGCTGGATTTCCAACGGGCTGTATTTGGCGGGCGAACCGCGTCGTGCGGCAGATTCGCTTTTGGAGGCAAGCACGCTTACCGATCAACCCGACCGCGCCGCAGAATTGTATTCGAAGCATTTGTTCCTGCGCAATTATCGCGAAATGTCGGTCAAAAAATCCAAAGAAATCGCGCAGAAATTTGATACGTTCTTCGCAAAAGTTCCGCCGTTCCCGCACGACAAAAAAAATCTCGACCCCGACAGAAAAATTCACATCGGTTACATTTCGCCCGACTTCCGCGAACACGCCGTCGCGAATTTTTTGCCGCCGCTGTTTGAAGACTACGACGCTCAAAATTTTTCCGTGACGTGTTACAGCACGGGCAGAAAAGATTTCGTCACCGAAAAAATTAAACGCAACAAAATCGGTTGGCGCGAACTCATCGGCAAAGACGCGTTGACTGCCGCGAAAATCATCGACGAAGACGGCGTGGACATTTTGGTTGACTTGTCGGGGCACTCGCAGGACAGTTGCCTGCCGATTCTCGCGCACAAGCCCGCGCCTGTACAAATTTGCGGCATCGGCTACACGGCGACGACGGGGCTCGGTACGGTGGATTATTTTTTGTCCGATAAAGTTTGTTCGCCCGAAACTTTACCGTCGGCGTTTATCGAAAAAATTTTGCGGCTCGACCCGTGCAGTCTGTGTTATTCGCCGGGGCTGATTCGCGAAATGCCCGCGCCGGAACTTCGCGCACCGATTTTGAAAAACGACTTCATAACTTACGGAAGCTTTAACAACTTCGCAAAAGTCAGCGAAGAAATTTTATACGTGTGGCGTGCGATTCTCGACCGCGTGCCGAAATCCCGCCTGATACTCAAAAATAAAATTTGCAGTCTCGAAGACGGGCGCGAACTCGTGAAAGAAAAATTGACGAAGATGAGTTTCCCGCTCGACCGCGTGGAACTTCGTCCGTACAGCTCCGATTATCTCGAACAATATCGCGAAATTGACGTGGCACTTGACACGTTCCCTTACACGGGCGGCACGACCACTTGCGAAGCTCTTTACATGGGCGTGCCCGTCATCACTTTGCGCGGAAAAACTCACGGCTCGCGATTCAGCGCGTCGATTTTGACGGCGGCGGATATGTCGGAATTAATTGCCCACAGCCCGATGGATTACATAAAAAAAGCCGCGCAACTTGCCCGTCGAAAAGAACTTGTCGCGGCGTATCATGTCGGCTTGCGCGAACACGTTCAAAAATCCGCGCTTATGGATGCCGAAAATTATATTCGCAACTTGGAAAAACTTTATCGGAAAGTTTGGCAGGATTATTGCCGCTCCGCCAATCAAAGAAATTTCAACCCGACGTTTAATTTCTGAAGGAGACCTCTTATGACGCTAACCAAAAAGTCCGTTGAATTGCTTGCCCCCGCAGGAAATTTTGATTCGCTCATTGCCGCCGTCGAAGCCGGTGCCGACGCCGTTTATCTCGGCGGAAAAGCTTTTAACATGCGCGTTCACCGCAGTGATTTTAATTTCAGCGACGAAGAATTGAAATCCGCGATTGATTTTGCTCACGGGCGCGGCGTCAGAATTTATGTCACGCTCAACAATTTAATCAGCGCGGAAGAAATTGCTCCGCTCGAAAAATTTTTAAAGTTCCTCGACGAAATTCAGCCCGACGCGATTCTTGTGCAGGATTTGGCGGTCATCAATCTCGTTCGCAAGCTCGGCATAAAAATTCCGATGCACGCGTCAGTTATGATGAACACGCACAATTTCCGCACGATTGAACTGCTCAAAAGTTTCGGGATAACTCGCGTCGTTGTCGGGCGCGAATTGACGTTGACGGAAGTTTCACTGCTCAAGGAACGCACGGGCATTGAAGTCGAATATTTTATGCACGGTGACATGTGCTTTGCCGAAAGCGGGCAGTGCATTCATTCGGGCGTAGTTTTCGGGCAGAGCGGAAATCGCGGGCGTTGCATGAAACCTTGCCGCTGGAGTTATAAATTTATCGACGAAGACACGGGCGAAACGTTGGACGATTTTTCTTGCAAGCTCGCCTTAAATGATATGTGCATGTTCAGAAACATTCCCGACCTGATTCAAGCCGGCGTTATCAGTTTCAAAATCGAAGGACGCATGAGGCCGCCCGAATTTGTTCGCCGACTCGTTTCGACTTATCGCCGCGAAATTGACGCTTACATTGCCGACCCGACCGGCTACAGCGTCGACGAAAATATTTTTGCGGAGCTGTACAACAACCGTGTCCGCGACTTCACGACGACTTTTGCTTTCGGCAAGCCGACAATTCGCGACATAGGAATTTCGGGTAAACGTGAGCCGAAAATTTTTTCCCGCGCAGTTGTCGAACCGAATTTTGACGACGCGGCTGTTAAAGAAATTTTTTCGTCTGAACGGGCGATTGACGGTCACGGCAAGCCGAAACTTACCGTCAGAGCGGCGACCGTAGAAAATTCATGTGCGGCGATTGAGGCGGGCGCGGATTGCGTTTACGTCGGCGGAGAAATTTTCCGTCCGAATAAGCCGCAGTCACTTGCCGAAATAAAATCCGCAGTCGAATTCGTTCACGCGGCGGGCAAGAAAATTATTTTGGCGACGCCCAAAACTTGCAAGGACAAAGATTCGGCTGAGCTGTCGGAATTTTTTGCGCGGGCCGGAAAATTTTCTTTCGACGGAATTTCTGTCGGCAACCTCGGCACGCTCAAACTTGTTCGCGAATTGACGGATGCGCCGATTTTCGCCGACGTGTCGTTTAATTTGTTCAATCCCGTTGCCGCAGAATTTTTGCAAAGTCTCGGCGTCTCGCAGGCAACCGCGTCGCTTGAATTGAGTTTCGCGCAAGTTCGCAGTGTAGTTGAAAATTCCCCGTTGCCGATTGAAGTTATCGTACACGGCGCGACCGAATCAATGATTTGCGATCACGATTTCGCCAAGCTCTATCTGCGCGGCTACGACGATTTTGCGACGCCCGACGAATTGAATCGGCATTTCGCGCTTGTCGACGAGGCGGGCGAAATTCATTCCCTGCGTGTCGACCAATTCAAACGTTGGCATATTTTTTTCGGCAAGGAACTTTGTCTTTTGCCTTACGTCGAAAAATTTTTCGGAGCGGCGGCGTTGCGTGTTGAGGCGCAAAATTATTCGCCCGAACGAACTGCGCAGATTGTCCGCATGTATCGTGCCGCGATTGACGGGAAAGATTTTTCCGCAGACTTCGACGCGTACAAAAAAATTTATCCCAAACTCGGCGCGGGCGTCTATCGTTTCAAGCAAAGCAAAAATTCAATCGCATAAAAAAATTTCCCCAACGTTCAAAGCGTCGGGGATTTTTTGTTGCGAAAACGTTGCGGATTGCTCCAATTGGATGCAACGTCACATTGCTTTTTTGTTGCGAAAAATTTTCGGAGCCGTCAAGACTTGTGGCGGTTAATTTTACTTAGGAATTCCTCGAAACTGCCGACCATTTCATAATCGACCGCGTTGCCCAAAGCCGCGAAATGTTTTTTGGCGCACTCGATTTTGTTTTTCTCAATGTCACGCAGTTGCAATTCATCAGACGTGCTCTTAGTTTCGACGACGAAATAAATTTTTTCGCTGCCGCGCAGGACAATCGCCCAATCGGGGTTGTAATTGCCGAACGGCGTCGAGATAAAAAATTTCGGCGGTAATTTCGCGTAGACCTCAACTTCAGCGTTCGCCTCCAACTTTTCGGCAAAAGTTCTTTCGCCTTTCGAGTCCGCGTAAATCAAATAGCTGTAAATATTTTTCCGCGTCGACATTGCGTTGACGTTGAGTCGCCCCGTTTCCTTGAGGAAAAAAATTTTCACGTCGTAACGCTCGTCGGTCACCGTGTATTTGAGATTTTTGATAACCTGCTTGTTTTTGACGGCGTTGATTATCCGCGCCGCGTCCAACAAAAATTTTTCGGGATCTGCTTTGAAACAGTCAAAAATTTTTTGTTCAAGCCGTTGCAGAATCGCCGCCACGTCCCGCCGCGTCAATTTCGTTGCCGCAACCAGCTTGCCGACCAAATCAATCCGCGCAGGTGTCGCCGAAATTTCAACGTCTTCTTGGTGCGTGCCGTCTGTGTCCTTGTCAACTTGGCCGTCGTCGTTTAACGTGCCCCGCACGACTGAAAGTTTAATTTCGGGCGCGGATAAACTTTTATTCAGGGCGTCCGCCGCACGCCCGATAAATTCATCCGAATCAAAATCGACGCTGTAAAAAGTTTTTTGGCTGATTCGCCGCCAAAGTTCCCGGAAATTTTCCGCGTTGAGTTTCGTCTCGTCCAGAGTGACTTCGACGTTGTTCGCCCGCGCATCTTCGATTTTGTAACCGGTGCCGGCATCCAAAAGTTTCAGCACGTCTTCACGATAAATTTCAAGCTCCGCGCCCAAAGAAAATTGCCCGTTGGATTTGTCCTCGAAAAATTTTCCCGTCAAATTGTCGTCGTCGTTCAGATAATCTCGGCGAATAAGCTCGTGATGAATTTTGCGCGAAATTTTTTTGTCGACGTTGCGTCCCGCAAGTTTCTTGCCGATAAAAAATTCTTCGTTAATCGGTTGCGTTTGATTGTCGTCGGCCAATTCTTTTTGAAGTCCCTCGGCAAATGTCGAAAAGCTTTCGTTCGCCACAACCGTCAAAACATTTACGTGCTCAAAATCGGCAAGCTTGTCCGCGTCCATGCGTTCGCCGTTTTGGTTGACACAAATTCGCATACCGCGCCCGACTTCTTGCCGACGCCGTGTCTCGCTCGAATTTTGATTGGAATTCTCCTTGAGTGCGCAAATTTGGAAGACGTTCGGATTGTCCCAGCCTTCGCGCAACGCCGAATGCGAAAAAACAAATCGCACCGGCTCGCGAAAATCCAAAAGCCGCTCTTTGTCGCGCATAATCAAATCGTAAGCGTCAACGTCGTTGTCTTTGGAATTGACGGCGCGATTTTTTTTGTCGACGGAAAAATATCCCGCGTGCGTTTGATGAGCGTCAATCTCCGACAAATATTTTTGATAATCGGCGTCAGCGGTTTGAAAGTTTTCGACGGCGGCGGCGTATTCTTCCTCGAAAATTTCGGCGTAAAGCCCGCGCCCGTCCTCCGAACGATATTTTGAAACCTCGTCGATAAAGAACAGCGACAAAACTTTTATCCCGCGCCCGAAAAGTTCGGCCTCGCGCTCCAAATGCGATTGAATCGTTTCGCGGATTTGAACTCGCCGAAAAATTTCTTCCGTCGCGTCGCCGACAACCTGCCCGACAAAAAGTTTCCGCCCGTTGCGAAACTCCAGCGAATTTTCTGCGCCGTCAATCTCCGCCACGACAAAATTTTTGTATTCGTCAAGCCCGTTCGACAGCTTGTAAAGATCGTCGCCGACAGAAATTGTCCGCGTGGTTCGTTTAATGTCCGTTGCGCCCTTGCGCCGAAATGTCACCGTCGCCGTCGGATTTTGTCGCGAAAGATTTACACGCTCAAAAAAAATATATCCCGCAGATTTGTCGTTGCTGAACGAAAAACCTTTGACCGAAATTTTTTTGACAAGTTTTTGTCTGTAGGCGTCCAACGCGCTCAGTTTGTAAACCTGATTGAAAATTTCTTTGGGTGTCGCCGAATAGCGCAAAGTCATCATCGGGGCAAATTTCGCTATTTGTTTCGTCGCGTTTTTGCTCTCGACCGACTGCGGCTCGTCAATGATTATTATCGGGCGAATCTGCGCGATAGACTCAATCGGCGAAAGTTCACCGAAATCATCACGCGCATCTTGCAACATGACTAAATCTTTTGAACGCGAATTGAAGGCTTGCACGTTGACGATCATCGCCCACATGCCCGCGCCGCTGACGAAATCTTTCACGCGCTCAAGATTTTGGGAGCTGTAAACGAAATGCCGAATGCGTTTGTGATATTTGCCCGTGAAATGTTCTGCCGTGACCTCGAAAGTTTTTTTGACGCCTTCGCGAATCGCCACGCTCGGAACAATCACGATAAATTTCCGCCAGCCGTAACGCCGATTGAGTTCGTACATCGTGTTGATATACGTGTAAGTTTTGCCGGTGCCCGTCTCCATCTCGACCGTAAATTTTTTGCCGGCAAGTTGCGCGTTTATCGGCAGACCGTTTCGACTTTGCACGCCGCGCAGATTTTTTAAAATTTGTTCGTCGCTCAACGAAATTTCCGCGTTCGCCCCGATAACAATTTCGTCGTCGCGTGTCAAATTAAATTCGCTGTCGGGTGGCGGCTGTCCGTTGAACACGTCACAAATCGCCGCCGTCGCGTCCGTCTGAAATTTTTGCTCTTTGAATTGAAATTTCATACTATCACCCGCCGAAATATAATCGCGTAGATTGACAAAAGTCAACAAAAAAAAACGCCCGCAGGCGTTATCGGCTTCGGCAGGCGTGGCGGTCTCCTGCATCTCTCGGCATAAAAGCCTGTCAGTACTCTCGGCGTGTGGATGCCACGAAATTTTCCACCTCGAAACCGTTAAAGAAACTCCTCGGCAGGCGTCCAAGTCTCCTGCATCTCTCAAGCATAAAGCTTTGTCGTTACCGTCGGCGTGTGGATCGGACGAAATCTTCCACCTCAAGGAGCTTTGTAAAGTATCTGCGCGTTCTTGACGTAACGCTCGTATCGTTTGAAACTCACATGCTGAAAGGTGATTATCGAATTTTTGTATTCGGCGGGGTCTGTCGAAGTTTTGATTCGCAAAATCAGTTTAACTCTTTGCTCGTCAAGGACAATGTCTTTTAGCACGACCGCCGTATTCGGTTTGTTCGCCGCGATTATGTAATCAGGCTCGGTTACGGCAAGAACCGCATACTTCGCGAAAAGTTCATAATCGTCGGGATGACGTTCCTTGATGTGCTCGATTTGCTTGTCGGTGATTATCACTTCGTCGCAGGCAATGTCTTGCGTGACGACGCGATAAATTTCCCGATTGAGCTTGCAGATGAAATGCAACAACTTCACCCCACGCGAATTATAAAAAATGTCCGCCGCAAAGTCAAATTAAAGAATTTTGACCCCCTCGTCGGGCACGAACGCTTTTAGCATTTCAAGCGCGTTGAGTTTGTCCGCAGAGGATTTAAACGCCGCGTCACGGAAAATTATTTTTTGCGGGCGACGAATCGCCAGCCGTTGAAAAAATTTTGGCGGAATGTCTTTGTCGAAGCACGCCAAAAGTTCTTCGCTGCAACGCAAAATCTTAAAGCCGTCAAGTTGCTCGCTCGTGACGGGCAAATTTATCGGCAAGCCCATTTCAAGCAGCGCGCCGAAAAGTAAATCCAATTCGTTGCGATCGGGCTTTATGTTGTCGACAAGCCCCGCCAATGTCTGCTGAGTTATTTTTTCGGGCAACGGCACGAAATTTGATTCGGCGACTTTGAGCACGCGAAAGCCCGCGTCAAGTTCGGGGTGCGTCTCAAGCAGTTTGTCGCCCGCTCGCCGAATTCGTTCCCGCCCGATGTCGCAAATTGTTTCGTAACCTGCGCGGCGTGCCTCGGAAGTTTCGGGCGTCGGTTCGGGAATTTGAATCATGATAAATTTTCGGTGTCCGCCGTCGGAAGCGTTCAGTTCCATGACTGCCTGCGCCGTCGTGCCGGAGCCGCTGAAAAAATCCATGACGATTGAATTTTCGTCCGTCGCGATTTGCAACAGAAATTTAATCAGCTTGCTCGGCTTTGGGAAGCTGAAAACTTTGCCGCCGAAAATTTCTGTTATCTCACGCGTTCCGTCCTGTGACATGCCGATTTCGTCGGGCAATTTTGTACTGACTGCGATTCGTCCGAATTTATTGCCCGCCTTCGCAATGTCGTCAGCTTTCCAATAACGGAGCACGGGGCGCGAAATATTCAAGAAGTCATAATCGCCCGGGAAAATAATTCTGTCCTGCGAATAATATTGCCAAAAAGTTTCTTTCGTTATTGCCCACGTTCGATTGATTTGTGCAGGAAATTCTTCGCCGTTTTTCGGATTGACAATCGTGAAGAAACTGTTCGGGCGTTCGGCGGCGGTTGTTTGCTTAGTTAAATCGTGAATGCGCCACGGTTTGCCGGGGAAGTCGTCCGTCTCAAAATATTTGCGCGAGCCGCCCTCAATGCTTGCAACAAATGCGTCTGACTTCGCGTAACAAATAATCCACTCAAAATCTTGCGACACGCCGAACGGCACATCAGATTTTGCGGTACGTTTACGCCACGGAATTTGCGCGACAAAATTTTTTCCGCCGAAAATCTCATCGCAGATAAGTTTCAAAGTTGCCTGTTCGTGGTCGTCGATTGAAATAAAAATAACGCCGTCTTCAGCAAGGAAATGCTTGGCGAGTTCGAGGCGGGCATAAATCATCGCGCACCAATCGGAATGAAAATGCCCGTTCGATTGAGGGTTCGGCGTCGGACGAATGCGGTTGCCGTCGTCGTCGAGGTTGCCTGCAACTTTGTCGAATTCGTCCTGCGTCTGTTTGAAGTCGTCGCGATAAATGAAGTCGTTGCCGGTATTGTAGGGCGGATCTATGTAAATCAATTTGACCTTGCCGAAATAACTTTCCTGCAAAATTTTGAGCGCGTCGAGATTGTCGCCCTCAATATAAAGATTTTGCGTCGTGTCGAAGTTGCGGCTTCGTTCGGGCGCGGGTCGCAAAGTTTTCGTTGTCGGTGAATGAGCAACGCGCCACGCAGATTTTTTGCCGACGAAATTAAATCCGTAAACTTCGCTGCCTTCGGTGAGTTCGTCGCTCAAAAGTTGCCGCAAAGTGTCAAAATCAATCGCCCGCGTCAACTTGCCGTCGCGTTCGGTTTCGGTAATGCATTCGGGAAAAATTTCCGCAAGCCTGTCAATGTTTGTCATAAACATCCTCCTTCACCGCCCCGGAAAGGGGGGGCGGCGGAATCACTCAACCCGCAACCGTCAACGACGGGTTGATTCTGTCGGAAATGCAGATATTCCTGCCACGTTCAAAAAAAAACTTAATTTGACGGTGTGACATCAAATTAAGTCCTCACAGTTCAAATGTTGTCGCCGAATCAAGCGCGAATTTCTTCAACGCCCATGTACGGGATTAACGCTTTCGGAATTTTAACTGAGCCGTCCGCCTGCTGACAATTTTCGAGAATCGCGGCGACCGTGCGCCCGACCGCAATGCCTGAGCCGTTGAGCGTGTGAACGAATTCGGGCTTGGACTTGTTGTCGCGGCGGAATTTGATATTTGCGCGGCGAGCCTGATAATCCGTGCAGTTCGAGCAGGACGAAATTTCGCGATATTTCCCCTGCGCGGGCATCCAAACTTCAATGTCGTAAGTTTTGGCGGAAGTAAAGCTCA
>CAMUZL010000027.1 GCA_947165185.1 uncultured Selenomonadales bacterium | reverse complement strand
ATTCAAAAACGAAGCCGAACGGCAACACGAATAAAATCACGAACTCAAAATAGCTCGCGAACGAAAACATTGACTGCAGATTTTCCGTTTCTTCGCCGAAGCCCATGAAAAATTTCAGCGCGACGGGCAATATCAGGAAGAACGAAAACATTAGCCCGACGAAAAACAAAACTACCGACGATGGAACCAGCACACCCAAAATCATTCGTTCGGAGCGCGTCATTGCGGGCAGAAAAAATTTCCACGCGTGATAAAAAATTATCGGCAACGCGATAAGGAAGCCCGCCGCGATGTCGATTTTCAGATACGTGAAGAATGCCTCGCCCGGTTTCATGTAGTAAAGTTTGCCGACGGGCAAGGTCAACCAATTTGTAATTTCGTCGAGAAACAGATAAGCGACGCCGCTGCCGAACGCGACCGCAAGCAACGATTTGATGATTCGCGAACGCAATTCTTCAAGGTGCGCCGTCAAGCTCATGGTGCCGTCGTCGTCTTCGGAAACTTTTTGCTCGTCGGAAATTTTTTGTTCGTCGATTTCGGCGGGCGCGGATTTTTTTTCAGGCTCGCTCATTTCTTTTCAGCGTCGATTTTTTTCTGTTCGTCAACGTCAACGGTTTTGGCGTCATCGGAATTTGCTTGCTTGAATTCTTTGATTGACTGCCCCAAAGCTTTGCCGACGCCCGGAAGTTTGCCGGGACCGAAGACAACCAATCCGATGATCAAAATCAAAATAAGTTCGGGCACTCCGATTCCAAACATGTTAATCACTCTCCAAAAATTTTTTGCGATTATAACACAAACTTTTTTGCATGTCGAAACATTCTGCGCGGCGTGGAAAATTTTTCTTGCAGAATTCGCGACGCATGATATAATTTCGTCGGCGAAAAAAAATAAGCGTCTTTCGACGCTCGAACCTGATTAAAGCAGTTCCGCCCCCGTAATGTATCTATCACATTGCAAGGTACCGTTGGCTTTCTAAGTTAGGGGCTTAGGAAGCCGTTTTCGTTAACACCCAAAGAATTATAGTCGTGATTATAACCACGCGAACCATAAACTTGAACATAACGCTCACCCCTTTCGCGGGGGCTGTAAGCGATTGGAACTGCTCCGCCAATCTTTCGACCGCGCAGGTTCAACGCCGAAAATATATAACGTCGCAAGCAAACTTTCAATCAAACTTGCGGCTTTTTCTTTCGGCATTGAGCGGCGGAAAATTTTCTGTTATCATTGCGGCGGAGGTGATAAACGTGAGCGATAAAATTATTTTTATGCCGCTCGGAGGCGCGCAGGAAGTCGGGGCAAGCTGTTACTTCCTCAAGCTCGGCGAAGACAATTTTTTGTTGGATTGCGGTTGCGGTTTGACGCAGGGAATTCGTTTCGCGCCGCAATTTAATTCGTTACTCGCCACGCCGTATTTACAAGACCTGCACCAAATTTCGCACGTATTCATTTCGCACGCGCACATTGACCACTGCGCCGCACTGCCGGATTTTTTGCAACTGAACGAACGCGCCGCAGTTTACATGACGGATTTGACGCAAGAAATTTTGTCAGCGCAACTTGAAGAAAGTTTCGACCGAATTCGGCAAAACATTTCAACCGTGACGTTCCTGCAAAAAATTCCGTTACCGACGCTTGAAGTAAGTTTTTATCAGGCGGGGCATATCCCCGGCGCAATGATGACGCTGATAAAATTTCGCGGGAAAAATATTTTGTACACGGGCGATTATTCGACATTCCCGACGCAACTTGTCGGCGCGGCAATGTTGCCCGAAGAACCGATTGATATTTTAATTCTCTGCGGACTGCACGCACGCCATCCGTTTTATCGAAGTTTCGGCGAGAGCGACGCCGCGTTGAAAAGAATTTTGCACAGAATTTATCACGCCCTACGCCGACATAAAATGGTTTATTGCCAGGTAACGCAAATCAGTAAGGGCGTGGAACTTATCAAACTGATTAATAAATTTCTTCCGAATGCCGAAATATTTATCGACGAACGCGTCATGAGAATCGTCCGCCGTTTTGAGAATTTGCAAATCCCGATTATGAATGAACGTGACCGACCATTAATTTTTTTCCCGCGAAAACCGGCCGTAATTTTGTCGACCGCGCCGCCGTTCGCGAATTCAAATATGGAAATTGTCAACGGCGATTTTTCTTTGCACGACGATTTTGCCGCGACGGTAAATTTCGTGCGCCGCGTCAATCCGAAAGTTTGTGTTGTAGTCCACAGCCCGCCCGACCAAAGATTTCACGCGAGCACGACGCTTGAACAAATTTTGATTAACGACCCCGATTCGCGCACGAGTTTTGTTTTCCCCGAAACTTGCGAGTCTTTTGAACTGTAAGGAGGAAAATTTTTTATGCTGAACGTCACCGATCCGACAATCAAACGTTTCATCGAAAATATTCACAACAGCATTGAGCGGCGTAACAGAAAAAAACTTTCGGAGTCTTCTTCCTACGACGATTACATCTTGGAAAATCGGCTGATTAAAATTTTTTGCGAAGACAAGTTGATTGAGCCGCGCCGTTGTGCCGAGCAAATCAATTCGCGACACGGCGAAAACTTGAGCGGCGACCGCGTCATTCAAATTTTGCGCTTCCTGCACCTGAGCTACCAGACAAAACGCGCCGAATTGTTCGAGTGGGCGGCGGAAACTGTTGACGCCTTTATAAAAGCGCTTGAATCCCACAGTCAAAAAGATTTTGAAAACTTCATTGCTCTGCGCGACAAAAAAATCATCAACCGCGACGGCGACCAGTTCAAAATTCAAACTCGCGTGGCGTGCCTGATGCTCTACGTCAAGCACCCCGAACTTGACCGTGGCGACGACTCCGACATCATCGAAAAATTCGGCAACGCGCACATGAAATATTTTTTCTTCGACGTGGTGGACTTCCTGCGCAACATTTGCATAAACCACAGACGCAACGGCCGTAAAGATAAGGGCGAAGATTCCGCGCAGGAACGCATTGAAATGCTTGAAAACATGCTCAACCGCTCCGACATGATGCTCAAAGATTTGCAGGACGAATTCGACGAAAAAATCCGTGAGAGTCACCAAAACGAAATGATTGAGTTTTTCTCCCTGCTCAACTCCGAAAAATACGGTTGCATTCTCGACGCGGTTATCAACGTGCGAAACGGCGTGCGCAAACTCCGCAAAGAAAATGTTCAACTTCCGCCGGAAATTGGCGGGCTGTTGATTTTGATTGAGCATTTGGCGCATTTCATTAAAGACAATAAAATCAATCCGATTTTGAAACCCGGCTCGGTGCAGGACATGCGCTTCGACGAAATCGAGGCTTGCGACTATGACGGGACGCCTTTCGATTCAACCGACGAAGTTAAGCACGTCAAAGTTTTGTCGCCGGGCTGGTTTTATCAAAATAAAGACGTTCAAATTGCACGACCGCGCTTGAAGGAGGTTCCGAACGATTAAGCGGTCAACCGGAGTAAATTTTTTTGAGGAGGAAATTTTTATGATTATCAACGGCGAAGAACACAACGATTTGTGCGTGGGCATTGACTTGGGCACAACCAATTCCGTTTTGGCAACGATTAACGTCAAACCCAACGGCGACATCGTCAGTAAAGTCGTCAAAATCGATCGTGCGGTGGAAATGTACAACGTGCTCGGGCAAGGTGCCAAGTTCACAATTAAATCTAATTTTATTTTGCCCAGCTGTGTTTATTACAACGACGAAAAAAAATATGAGCCCATTGTCGGCGATTTTGCCAAAGGGCGTTATCCCCTGCGGCCGTATCTCGTCGCAAAATCCGTTAAAAGTCAGATGGCTGACGAATTTGTTACGGGACTTTCGCCGGATGTCCCCGACAAAACGCCCGCGCAAGTTTCGTCACGCATTTTGGATCATATGCTCAGAAATGCGGCGAAAATTTATCGCATGGAAAAAATTGACGACGCAGTTATCACCGTGCCCGCCAATTTCGATTTCATCATGCGCCAAAACACGCTCAAAGCTGCCGAACTTGCCGGCATTAAAATTCGTAAACATGACGGCTCCCCGCGTAAAATTCTCTTGAGTGAACCGCAGGCCGTCATTTACGATTTTATTAACCAAGTCAAAAACGGAGAGATTGCCGACCGGATTTTGGACTTGTCCACAAAAAAAAATGTCATGGTCTTCGATTTGGGCGGCGGCACGCTCGATATCACACTGCACGAAATTTCCCGCCGCGTCGACGCGCCCGAAATTTTGAACGTCCAAGACATTGCAACCAATCGTTACACGCTCCTCGGCGGTGACGATTTCGATATGTGTTTGGCGCGGGTAATGTTTGAACATTATTTGAATCAGTACGAAAGATACCCCGAAATTATCCAGAAAATCCGCAAGGAAAAATCGGGCGTCATGAGCCAACTTATCAATTACGCGGAAAATCTCAAGCTTGAAGTCAGCGCGCAAAAATCTGCCGCCTTGTCGGGTGAAAGTTCAAGTTGGTGGGACGACGACGAGGACGAAGTTTATCCCGTCGGCGGCAATATCGCCGTTGCGGGTTATGCTTACTCCGACAACTTCACCGCCGCGCAGGTTGAAGACATTTTCCGCGACTTCATGGCTCAAGATTTGCACTTCGACGATTACAAAAATCTTGCCGATATTGAACGCAGATACGCAGGGCGCAAGAATATTATTTCCCCGATTCTCGACGTTTTGGACAAGGCTGCCAAAAAGCTCGAAACTGCCGACGTTAAAGTTGACGCGGTTTTGATGAACGGCGGAATGTCGCGTTTTTACATGGTTATTAATCGCTTGAAAGATTTTTTCGGCTTCGACCCGATTGTCGCGCTCGACCCCGATCAAGCCGTTGCTCGCGGCGCGGCAGTTTATCATTATTTCCTGCACAAATACGAACAAGAACTTTCCGAAAATCTTCAAAACGAATTGCCCGAACTTGAGGAACAAGGGACAAGGGACAAGGGACAAGCTGTTGAGGAAACCGTTCCGCAAAGTCCCGCGCAAAGTTTCACGACTCAACCGCGCCCGAATTTCACGCCGCAATTTCAGCCGAGACCGCGTCAAGTTCAGCCGCACAGAAATTTTTCCGCAAACAGGCAAATCACCCGTGCGGACAGATCAATCGGCGTCGTTTTTGGCAGCAACCTCGTTAACGAAAGTTTTTATCTGGTTACTTTTGGCGGCAACTGCGAAGAGATTATTCCCGCAGGAAAAGAACTTCCTTACACCTCCGAAAAATTTACGGGCTTCCGCTTGCCGCCCGGCAAAAACGTTATCAGCGTTCCCATTGCGCGCCTTGAAAGTGACGGCTCGTACCGAATCATAGCCAAAGGAAATATCGAATTCCCCGCAAAATATTCCCGCCGCAAGGAAGATACTTTCGTCACGTTCAGCATTTTCATGAGCGAAGACAAAATTATTCGCATGGACGCCTACACCTGCGAAGATCAACACGGCGCGCGTTTGCTTGATTACGGCACGGTGACAATTTCCATTGCCACCGGCGTCGAAAAAGTTGCGGGGACAAACGTCCTCCCCCGAGGAGGCGTACGCGTGGAGCCGTATAATCAGTTGAATTTGATTCGCGACTTCGCCAAGCAAGTTGACTGCGCCTTCAAACAGAGAAGCAAAGCCGAGGGTACCAGACTTTCCGATGTACTTCGTTCTCACGTCAACACGGTTTTGTGGGCAAGCAATCACAACGAATTTGCCGAACCGCTGTTGCAAAAGTTTGACGCCGCGAAATATACCGACGAAGAATCTTTCAAACTTCGACTTGTCATCATTGCCCGCAAAATCGGTGCGAATTGGTCAGCGCAACAAAAACAACGACTTGCGCGACTGTGCTTGAGCCAACTTGACGACGAACTTTACAATCCCGGCATTTCGCGTGGTTTTTCAAACGGCGCGAAGATGAACACGAAAATTCAATCGATTTACGCGCTGTCAATTTGCGGCGACACGAAAGAGTTGGCTCAGCTCGTCAACCTGCACGGCAACGAAAAATTTCGCATGGCGAATCTTTACACGCACGCCATCACAAAAACCGAAGTCGATTGGATTTATCAAGAGTTCAAAAAAGATTGCGCCAAAGTTCAGCTCGGCGGCAAAAGCGGAATTCAAATTTCCGCGCACGCGCTCGGCGTCGCCTGCAAACTTGACGACCGACCCGAAAGCGGCGCGATTCGTCGCGAACAAATTGTCGCCGACCTGTGCAGGGTGATTCGTTCGCGGAAACTTAACAACGTTGAAATCAGCGTGTGCCTTATCGCGTTGGGTTTGATTTGCGACAGACGCCGCACGAATAATCTTGCGTCGACGGCATTTTTCGAGGCGGAAAATCTTTTGAACGAACTGCCGCAAATTTACGATTGGACTTTTGTTGAAATGTTCGCCAAAGCGCGTGACGTGGCGCAAAAGATGATTCAAGGCGGTCAACTCAGCGCGGAAGAGGAAGAATCACTGCTGATGAAGTGGGCGACCTGAAAGCAATTAGGAGTTAGGAATTTGGAGACGTTAGATTTTTTTACGATGGCGGTTATGGCGGGCATGGGCTTCGTCGCGGCGTTCATTGATTCGGTTGTCGGCGGCGGCGGCTTAATTTCCGTGCCGGTTTTGATGTGGGCGGGCTTGCCGATGCTCAACGTCCTCGGCACAAACAAACTCGCGTCGACCATGGGCGCGGCGGCGGGATTTTTGACTTACCTGCGTTCCGGCACGCTCGACAAAAAAATTCTGCGCGTGACGTTCCCGTTGGCGTTCGTCGGCTCAATCGGCGGCGTTTTGACGGTGCGACAAATTCCGCCCGACTTCCTGCGCCCGCTCGTCGTCGTCATGCTGATTGTCATTGCAATTTACAGCGTTGCAAAAAAAAATTGGGGCGCGGATAAAAATTCTGTCCACGTGTCCCACAAAAAATATTTGTTCGCGCTCGTCGCAATTTTCGCGCTCGGCTTTTACGACGGATTTTTCGGCCCCGGAACAGGCTCGTTCATGCTGTTTCTGTTTTTGATGACGGGCTACGGATTTTTGGGAGCCGCCGCAAATGCCCGCGCCGCAAATTTCGCAAGCAACCTCGCCGCCGCAATTTTGTTCGCGTGTCTCGGTTTGGCAAATTTTTCCTACGCGATACCGATGGGTCTGGGCATGATTGTCGGTGCACATTTCGGAGCGAAAATGGCAATCTCGAAGGGCGCGGCTTACGTTCGCCCGCTGTTTATCGCAATGACGACGATTTTAATCGGCAAGCAAATTTTGGAACTGTTCAAGTAAAAATTTCTTGTCTACCTTGCCCGACGCGTTCACGGGCAACGACTTCACGAAAATAATTTCTCTCGGCAATTCGGCGGGCGATAATGCTTGCCGAATTATTTTTTTGTCCGCGTTGCCGACGACGTAAGCGATAAAATTTTCGCCCCGAACTTTGTCGGGAACTTTCACTACGGCAACGGCTTCAATCCCGTCAATCTTCAGCAAATTTTGTTCGACAGCCGACGCAAAAATTTTCACGCCGCCGCGATTGATGAAATCTTCGCCGCGCCCGAAAAAAATCAAGTCGCCGTGTTCGTCGATAAAGCCCGCGTCGCCGACCGTGCAGGGATTTTCAAGCCCGACAACTCGAAACGGCGTGTCGACGTAAATCAGCCCGTCACGAATGAAAATTTTCACGCCGTCGAACGGTTTGCCCAAATTGTTCACGTCGCCCGCGTTTTGCTCGGAAATTTTTTTGTACGTCACGAAACTCAATTCGCTCGCGCCGTAATATAAAATCAAATCGGCGGCGGGAAATTTTTTCAGCAACGACAGACTTTGACTTTCCGTCAAGACTTGCGAACCCGTAAAAATTGAGCGGACATTTTCAAGCGGCTCGCCCGTCGCAAGCAACGCCAATTTCGTCGGCACAAGATAAATCGTCGTGCAAATTTTTACAAGCTCAAGCCATCTGCGCGGAGAAAATTTTTCGCTCGTGACGATTGAGCCGCCCGCGTCCAAAGTTGCAAGGAACGTGTTCAGGTTGCCCGTGAAAGTCAAACTGCCGTGCATGAAAAGTTTCGTGGTTTTGTCGACGCGAAAAATTTTGTTCTGTGTCGGGAAAAAATTCGCCCAACTCTCGAACGTGCGGCGAAAAATTTTCGGCGCGGAAGTCGACCCGCTCGTCGCCACTTCAAAAATATTCGTCGGATTATTTTTTTGCTCGACGAAAAAATTCACCGCCTGCGTTAAAAATTTCCCGCCCGTGTCGCGATTGTCGACGGCGTTCAGGAATTCGCGGAAAGTTATCGTGCGCTCGTCAATCCGCAGAAAAATTTTGTCGCCGAAAGTTTCAGCCCGAATCTTCAACAAGTCATAGAAATTCATTCAGTTGCCTCGATTAAAATTGATTCGCCCGTGCCACCCGCGCCCGCGATTGACAGCAAACCAAGCCCGCCCGAAATTTTCAGCGACGCAAGCAGATGAATCAGCAAAATCGCGCCGCTCGCGCCGTAGGGATGACCGTAAGCCAATGCGTCGCCAAACGGATTGAATTTGTCGACGCAATTCGGGTGCGCCCGCTCAAACAGCACGTCAATCACCGCAAAAGCTTCGTTGAATTCAATCGCCGAAAGTTCTTCGTAAGTCAAGCCGTTTCGCGCCAAAAGTTTATCGGCAACAACCTGCGCGCCACGCGGACTTTCCAGAGGATTGACGCCGCCCGTCGTCACGTCCAAAATTTTCGCGGCGGGTGACAGATTTTTTTCGCGCAGAAATTTTTCGCTCGCCAACACGACGAAAGCCGCCCCGTCATTGATTCGGCACGCGTTGCCCGCAGAAATTTTCGTTCCGGCTCCCAACGGCAACGGCGCACGCTCAAGCAGACGACGGGAAATATTTTTTTTGATGCCCGTGTCTTCGCGAACGCCCGCAACTTCGACAATGTACCCGCGCAGATTGTCAACGGACTTTGCCGCCCGTTGATGACTTGTCACAGCCCACGCGTCGAGTTCGTCTTTGGAAATGTTTTCGGCGTCCGCCACGCGTTGAGCACCTTTGAGCATGGCAAGCGCGTTTAATTCGTTCGGGGAAAATTGCGCCGTCCGATAGCCGCCTTGAATTTCGACAGCCGTCAAATTAAATCGCTCGTCGTTCGGGTGATAAACTCTCAGCGGTTGCAACGATGAACTTTCCGCGCCGCCCGCAATTACCACGTCCGCCAAGCCTGCGGAAATTTTTGCGTAGGCGATAGAAATTGCAGCCGCGCCGCTTGCACATTGTCTGTCGACGGTCAAAGCCGCCGTTGAATCGTCAAAGCCCGCAGTCAAAGTCATCAACCGCGAAATATTTCCGCCCGTGCCGACGGCGTTGCCGCAAATAATTTCGTCGACATGTTGCAAAAAAAATTTTTGACGCAGTGCCCGCAAGACTTCCGCGCCAAAAATTTCGGGACGCAATGATTTAAATTTTGTTCCTGCAACGACAATAGGCGTGCGCAATCCGCCCAAAATGTAAACGCTCATGATAAAATTTCTCCCGAAACTTTTTTGACGCCCGCGCTCGTCAGCTCGAAAAATTTATCTCCGACAAGTGACAGCGGTTCGCCTGCCGTGACGAAATTTTTAAATTTGAGCTTGAGCGCGTTGACTGATGAAAATTTTTCATCCGCCAGCAAAGTTTCCAAAATCAGCAGTGCCGGAACAATCGGCGGGTTGAGGCGGTGAATTTCGTTTTTGTCGCCGATTTCCTCGACGAACTCGAAAATTTCCGACGCGGTGAAGACGCGCCAAATTTTTCCCGCCGACTGAATTCGACAGCCGACGGCCGCCGTGACTTGTCGACGAGGGCGAATCATCTTGAGCAAAATTTCTGCGTCCGTTGAGCTTGCCCGCAACAAAGTCATCGCCGAATGAGCTTTAACAATTTCCGCGCCCACCGTGAAATTTCCGCGTTGAAATTTCAGCTCGATTATAACGTTGTCGACTAAGTTGTCGAACGCCGAAAATTTTCTTGCAAGGTCTCTAATCATTTCGCCGCCTCCACTAGCCGCGATTATAATAAAATTGCCCTGCAAGTCAACCGCTCAAAAAAAATCCCCGCCGTTCGTGACGGGGAAAATTGCTTGCGAAAAAATTTTTTACACAGCCGCGAAGCCGGTTTCCAAGTCGGCAATGATGTCGTCGATGTGTTCCGTGCCGATTGACAGACGAATCGTCGACGGAGTAATTCCCGACGCCAAAAGTTCAGCCTCCGTCATTTGCGAATGCGTGGTTGAGGCGGGGTGAATGACAAGCGATTTCACGTCCGCGACATTTGCGAGCAACGAAAAAACTTTCAGGTTGTCGATAAATTTTTTCGCGGCGTCAGCTCCGCCCTTAATCTCGAACGTGAAAATCGAAATGCCGCCGTTCGGGAAATATTTTTTGTAAAGTTCGTGGTCGGGATGATTTTTCAACGCGGGATGATTGACTTTGGTAACCTTCGGATTTTTCGCGAGGAAGTCGACAACTTTCAACGCGTTTTCGACGTGACGTTCGACGCGCAACGACAAAGTTTCCACGCCTTGGAGCAACATGAACGCATTTAACGGGGAAATTGCCGCGCCCGTGTCTCTGAGCAAAATCGCCCGAATGTAGGTGACGAACGCCGCCGAGCCGAGTGCTTTGTAAAAACTGACGCCGTGATAGCTGGGATTCGGTTCGACGAGTTGCGGGAATTTTTTCGACGCCGCCCAATCGAATTTGCCGCTTTCGACGATAATGCCGCCCAAAGTCGTGCCGTGTCCGCCGATAAATTTTGTCGCGCTGTGGACAACAATATCTGCGCCAAACTCGAACGGACGAATTTGATACGGCGTGGCGAAAGTGTTATCGATGACGAGCGGAATTTTGTGCTTGTGCGCAATGTCCGCGACGGCTTGAATGTCAATCAGGGTTGCGTTGGGATTGCCGACGGATTCGATAAAAATAAATTTCGTGTTGTCTTTAACCGCCGCCTCGAAAACGTCGACGCCCTTAGTCGGGTCAACGAAAGTCGTTTCAACTCCGAACGCGGGCAAAGTGTGTTCAAACAGATTGAAAGTTCCGCCGTAAATCGTGGTTGCCGCGACAATGTGGTCGCCTTTCTGCGCGAGAGCTTGAGCGACGTAGGTGACGGCCGCCGCGCCGGAAGCGACAGCCAACGCCGCCGAGCCGCCTTCAAGAGCCGCAATGCGTTTTTCCAAAACTTCCTGCGTGGGATTGGTCAAGCGTCCGTAAATGTTGCCTGCGTCTTTGAGCGCGAAACGGTCCGACGCGTGCTGAAAGTCATGGAAGACGTAAGAAGTCGTTTGATAAATCGGGACGGCGCGGGCATCGGTGACGGGGTCTGCCTGTTCCTGCCCGACGTGAAGTTGAAGTGTCTCGAATTTGTAATTGCGTTCGTTCATGATAATACCTCCATTAATGCCGAAAAGCCCGCAAACTCAACCGTAGCTGAGCTTACGAGCTTTCTGTATCGAATCACTCATAATTATTGTCAAGTTGCAAGCATGATAAGCAATTTATTTTTCGTTGTCAAGCAAATCTTACGCAACAAAAAAACTCGCCGACCGAAGTCAACGAGTTTATCAATCGCTTATCGGAACATCTTCGCCGAATGCGAATCGGTAGCCGACTTTGAAACACTCCATCAGAAAAATTTTGTCCGCATCATTTTCAACTTTCGCCAAATCGTATTTGTCTTTATCTTTGGCTTTGACTTTCAGCGAGTTGAAAAATTTTCCGTCCGCAAGGCAAAATTTTTGATGTGTGGCAGTCGCGTTTGTCGGCGAAAGTTTTTTACTTATCGGGAAAATTTTTTGCTCCCAAACTTTCGAGCCGTCCTCGGTAGTTTTGACTTTAATTGAATACCTGTCGAGGAAAAACGGCACGTCATTGTAAAACGCAACGAACACATAATTTTTATCGCCGGGCACCCGCGCAGGGTCGTCGGTTGCAAGTTCTTTGCCGTCCAAAAGTTCGCGCATCTTTTTTTCAAAGGCGTCCGCATCTTTCCAGTCGCCTTTGAGCGTAATTTCTTTACCGGTTTTAGGTTTTTCAGTTTTCGCGGTAACTTTTTTGTCGGGCTTGAATTTCGGCAGGTCATAAGCTTGAACCGTGCCGCCCGTCAAAATAAAACTTATCATTAACGCCGCCGAAATTTTTTTCAACATGGCTTGTCACTCCGACGCGACGATTTCGGGCTTAAATTCTTGTTGCGGCAGTTCGTTTTCTGCGCCGTTTTTTTTTGGGGTAACCGAATCGCTGACGACAAGTTCGGGATTTTCAAAACGATTGCCCAAAATTTTGAGCTTCCAATCTTGCATGTCGTAAAGCGAATGTTTAATATCCTTGCCGCAGTTGACGACGAAGCAACCGTTATAAAACTCCACGACGCCGATTCGCCCGTCCGTCGCCGAAATTATGTCGTCTTCGTAAATTTCTTTGCCGTCGCTGTCGACAAGCCCCGTGAACTGCCCGATAGTCTTGGAGTCGACGCGATAACCTTCGTAACCGTTTTCGTAAACAAAAATGTGCGCCTGCGGACCGGGGTCGCCGTAAGTCCCGCGCTTCAGATAAAACCCGTAAATCCAAACGCTCTTAATTTCGCCGCTGAATATTTGAAAAGTTTTTAAGCCGCGATACTTGATTTCACGTTCAGCCATAAAAGGACACCTCCGACTTTAACGAATCCGAATTTATGCCCGCCATTATAACACTGCGGAAAAATTTTTCCACAGGGTTTTCAACAAAATTTCTGCATACCCGAAAGAAAATCCTGCAAGATAACGTTATGGACTTCACGAAATTTTTTTACGCGGCTCGGCGAGATTAAAACTTTTTTCGCATCTGTCGGCAGGGCGGGCAACACGTCCCCAAATTCTTTAACATCGCCGCTTGAAGTCACGACGCAGAAGAAAATTTTTTCGCCACCTTCGTTCAAAACAAAATTAACGCTGAACTCCCCGAAAGTCACAAAACGCACGTCCGCGCCGCGCCGCAAAAGTTCAATGCAAACCGCGTTTTCGACCAGAATTCTTTCAGGCACGTCGCCGAAACTCAACGCACGCAAAAGCCCGTTATCGACGCAATAAAATTTTTCCGTTCGGCTGTTGAAAGACGGAATGCGTTTGAAAAGTCCCGCGTCAAAAATGATGTCCAGGTATTTTTTCACAGATACGTAATCCAGCGTCTTGATTTGTTTGCAAATGCGCGTGGCATTAGTGGCGAAGCCGACGTTTTGCGTCAAACGTTTTACCACTTCACGGAAAGATTTTGCGTTTGTAAGCGAATTTCTTTCGACGAGATCGAAAACAATTTCGTAACCGAGTCCGCGCAGAAGTTGCGGCAAAATATTTTTGTTCACGTCCGCCGTCAAAGGCAGTGAACCCGCGTTCAAAAATTCTTTCAGCACGGTCGAAGTTTTTTTGTGCGGGAAAATTTTTCCGTATTCGGCAAAGGAAATCGGCTCAAGTTTCAGCACGTCGCAATTTTCGGGCAAGAGTGCGGAAATTTTTTCGGCAAGCGCGTCGGTCGAGCCGGTCACGTAAATTTCTGCGGGTGCACCGACAAACAACGCGTTGACGGCCTTTTCCCAATCGGCTACGCGGTCAATGTCGTCCGCGAGCAAAAAAAATCTGTCGAGATGCGCAATCATATCGCTCACGAATTCATACAGGTGTTGAAAATTTTTCAATCGGGGATTGTCCGCGCATTCGACAAAAATAATTTCGTCCCGCGCCACGCCCTGCGCCAAAAGTTTCTTGGCGAAATTTTTCAGCAAAGTTGTCTTGCCCGAACTGCGCACGCCCGAAATTATTTTGACGGAGAAATTCTCTTCCAGCTCCGAAAGTTTTTCGAGATAAAAATTTTGTTCCAAATGACTCACCACGCAGGGAAAATTTTTTTCCCGATTTTACAACGGGCACGGCGTTTTATCAAGCGGGCAAAGTATTGACAAAGTTAATCGGGCGTGTAGAATTATCTGCGAAAGTTTTTGCGTTGACATTAAAAGGGATTTAGAAAATTGCGGCGAAGATTTTCAAATCCAAAACGCACTTTCAAACAGGAGGTCAACCATTATGATTAAGCTGACGAAATTCAATTCCGAATCGAACAAGCGCGGGGAATTCATCCTCAACGCGGAACTGATTCAAACAATCGAGTCGACGCCCGACACGGTTATCACGCTCGTCAACGAAAAAAAATTTATCGTCGAAGAGCCGGCCGAAGAAGTCGTGCGCCGCGTGATGAAATATCGCCGCGCACTCAAGCAACTGTGACGTGAGGTGGAAACATTATGGCTGAAGAACAAAAAGACGTCGCCGCTGCCGAGGTTGCCGCTGCTCCGCCCGCGCAGTCGAAGAAAAAAACCATTATTTTAATCGTCGTGCTCGTCATTGTCGGTTTGGCTTTGGCGGCGGGCATTTCGCTTTTCGTCGTCACCAAAATGATGGGCGACGTTGCCGGCGGTGGAGGCGGCGAACACGAAGAAGAAGACGTCGGTCCGCGCTATCACGACCCGGGAATTTTCGTCAAGCTCGGCGACCCGAAGGAAGGCATTCTCGTCAACGTCGGCGGTGCCCGTTCCAGCAAATATCTCAAAGCCAGCATTATCGTCGAATTCAACCCCGGTAAAAAGGCCGTCATCAACGAAGAAACTCACGCGCTCCAACCGGACGCCGAAATCAAAGTCAACGACATTGCCACGCATTTTTTGCGCGCAACTAAAATTGAAGACTTCGACGCCGACAAGCAGGACGAATTCAAAAAGCAACTCAAAGATGAACTGAACATGGCACTCGGCTCAGGTTCCGTTTATGACGTTTATATTACCAGTTTCCTTCTGCAATGAGCTTTGGGCTTTGAGCTTTGAGCTTTGAGCTGTTAGCTATCAACTACTAAAAGGAGGAAACAACTTGCCGGGTGATATATTAACACAGGCCGAAATAGACGCACTGCTTGCCGCCGCAAACGACGACGCAAGTTCGCTCGATTCTTTGCGGCAAGAGGACAACGGCAAAAAAGTCAAAGTTTACGACTTCAAACGCCCCGATAAATTTTCCAAAGACCAAATCCGCACGCTCTACATGTTGCACGAAAGTTTTGCGC